>CAYJUB010000029.1:2824-8842 GCA_964373145.1 uncultured Moraxellaceae bacterium | reverse complement strand
GATTTTGAGTTAGCGGATAGCATTTTTATTTTCGGACAAAATCCGGGGACCAATCATCCACGGATGCTCGGCACATTGCGCAAAGCTGCAAAACGTGGGGCAAATATCGTTGCAATTAACCCACTGCGTGAGCGTGGTCTTGAGCGGTTTACCGATCCACAAGATGCAATTGAAATGTTGACGGGTGGTAGCACTCAAATTAGCTCGCATTATTGTCAGCCAAAAGTCGGTGGTGATTTTGCACTACTCATGGGAATGTTTAAGTATTTAAAACAAGAACATGATCAAGCCATCGTGATTGGAAAAAAAGGTTTATTTGATCAGAATTTTATTAATGATCAAACGCAAGGTTTTGAAAATCTGTTGAATGAAATAGACCAAACCGACTGGGTAGATATTTGCGCCGCATCGGGTTTGTCGCAAGATGAACTGAATGCCATGGGTCAACTTTTTGTTAAATCAGAAAGGGCCATTTTTTGTTGGGGAATGGGCATTACTCAGCATCGTCATGGTGTAGCAACCATTCATATGCTCAGTAATCTGCTCCTTGCACGCGGACATATCGGTCGCGCTGGCGGAGGTGCTTGTCCTGTTCGCGGTCACAGTAATGTCCAAGGCGATCGCACCATGGGCATTTATGAAAAACCAGCTGCCAAATTACTCGATCGTTTAGATCAAGTGTTTGATATTAAATGTCCTCGTGAACATGGCTTGGATGTGATTGGTTCGATTGATGCGATGTATCACGGCAAAGTCAAAGTTTTTTTTGCGATGGGTGGAAATTTTGTTGCGGCAAGTCCAGATAGTGATTTTACCTATGAGGCATTAATCCGCTGTGATTTGACCGTGCAAGTCTCAACCAAACTCAATCGTAGCCATTTGATTTGTGGACGTGAAGCACTGATTTTACCGTGTCTAGGTCGCACCGAAATTGACATGCAAAAGATGGGTTCACAAGCAATCTCTGTTGAAGATTCGATGAGTAATGTTCATTTGTCGATGGGTCGCAATGCGCCGGCTTCATCAGATTTATTATCAGAACCTGCAATTGTTGCGAGACTTGCTCAGGCGACTTTGCCTTTAAGCTCAATCCAGTGGAATTGGTACATCGAAGATTACGATCGAATCCGTGATGCGATAGCGCAAGTATTTGACGATTTTTATGACTTTAATGGTCGCGTACATCATCCAGGTGGCTTTCATATTCAGCATCCAGCCGCTCGCTATGAGTGGCGCACGAAGACTGGCAAAGCGATGTTTCACACCACTCCGCTTGCAAAGGTTTACGAAATACAAGTGCATGCGGCACATACGCAAAAAGTCTTTACCTTAACGACGATGCGGTCGCATGATCAATATAACACCACTATTTATGGCTTAGATGATCGTTATCGCGGCGTGTTTGGTCAACGTCGTGTGTTGTTTATTCATGAGAAGGATTTGGCTGAATTAGGTTTTTCGGATGGACAATGGGTCGATATTGAAAGCCTTGCCGCCGATCAAAAACGTCGTGTTGCACCGCGTTTTAAACTGGTGAAATACGATATTCCACGCGGTTGTCTTGCGGCGTACTATCCAGAAACCAACGTGCTTGTCGCCTTGGAAAGCCATGCGGAAAAGGCAAATACGCCAGCTTCTAAATCTATTCCCGTGATACTTCATGCTCATGTTGAAAGTCATGACCTCGAAGAAAATCATTCAAATATAAGTACAGCCCATGTCTAGTTCCCAACTTTTTGACTTGAATCGGTTCGCTGAAATTAAGCAAGAGCAACAAGGTGTTTCTACGGCTCAAGGTATTCGTTATCGCTCAACTCAAACTCAATCCGTTGAGGACTTGGTGATGGATGAGCATCCTGTTGCACTCGTGTATAACGGTTTGTCACATGCAGTGATGATGGTTACGCCTGTAGATTTGGAAAATTTTGCAGTTGGATTTAGCTTGTCGGAAGGGATTATTCTTGGTCGTCATGAACTCTATGATCTTGAGATTATAAAGAATCTTATGGGCACTGAAATCAATATGACGATCTCTGCTCGCGCCTTTGCTCAATTAAAATCAAAAAAACGGAGTATTGAAGGACGAACGGGTTGTGGGTTATGTGGCATTGAAAGCCTCCAACAATTGCAAATAGATATTCCTCAGATTAGTCATCGCTATCAGCAACATTGGCTTGGACTTATTCCGCAAGCATTAGAAGTTTTACCAACCAGACAACCAATGACCCTCGCAACAGGTGGCGCACATGCAGCGGCATGGGTGACGTTGGAGGGGCAATTATTAGCAGTATTTGAAGATGTAGGACGACACAACGCGTTGGATAAATTACTCGGTTTTCTGATTCTAAACAATCAAGATTTGAAATCTGGATTTGTATTGATGACCAGTCGCGCAAGTTATGAATTGGTCCGTAAATGCGCAAAACTCGATATCTCCCTCCTTGCCAGTATTTCTGCGCCTACAGCATTGGCAATCTCTTTAGCTGAACAAGCAGGAATGGGGTTAGTCAGTTTTTGCCGCGGTGATGGGTTTGTTGTTTATAGCACGGCTACATCGCAGGCATAATTTAATCGCCGCCTCCTCCGCAGCCACCACTGCAACTACTACTATCGCCATCTCCTGCACAATTACTTGAACCACCATCACACGATGAGCTGGAAAAATCACCGCCACAATAAATCGTCGTCGCCCCATTCGCTGTCACTAATCCTGCTTTCTTACAATCAGTCACGTAGTGAAAACCATTGGCAATGTTTAACTGGGCATCAATCGCAAATATCAGCGGCAATCGGGCTGGAATTCGCGGGTTAATATTTTCAATTTGGCAAGCATGAAACCAAGTACGCTTAATGCCTGCATTGCTTTTTTGCTGTTTTGGGCTGATTGCAGCGGCTGGTGTATGGTGAAAAAACTGACCAAACCCTTTATCACAAAAAGTCTGATAGGCTTTGGTGTATAAAATAAACTCGTGCCAAAGATCGTCTGTAACTTGCGAAGGCATCGCCACTAAATTGCGACCGCTACGAAGATGGATTAAAAAGTATTGTCTAAGCGAGTTGCTAACCAACTCGAATTCGGACGTTGTCAAATTGGGATGATGTTTACTGAGCCTTCTGTACAGACCTTGCGGCATGTCAAAAGTTTGGATATATCCTGCTCGTCCTCGTGCTTTGAAAAATCCATACAAATAAAAACCAATCACCAGCATGATAGGTAATACGATCAAATACATTGCTTAGCAGCCCTTTAACGTGAATCCTTTTACTAGATACTAACAAAACAACTTATTACCTGAAATGATTTATAAAATATGAAACAAATAATTCATTTATATCGCCAATGACAATTATCATTTTCAGCCAAATGAACTGACCTTTATTATCATTGCCTACAACACAAATAAGGCTAAACTCTACCCCACTTATGAATTTGTAAATCCACCAAACGCCTCAACAAGGAATCAGAAATGACCGAAGCCTATATTTTTGATGCGGTTCGTACACCGCGCGGTAAAGGAAAGAAAGACGGTAGCCTGCATGAAGTCAAGCCGATCTCTCTCGTTGTCGGACTCATGCATGCACTTGAAGCGCGTAACAATCTCGATACCAGCCTTGTTGAAGATGTAGTTTTAGGTTGTGTGACGCCTGTTGGCGACCAAGGCAGTGATATTGCAAAAACTGCGGCGATTGCTGCAGGTTGGAGTGAAAATATCTCTGGCGTGCAAATCAATCGCTTTTGCGCATCAGGCTTAGAAGCAGTTAATCTCGCTGCACAGAAAGTGCGTTCGGGTTGGGAAGATTTGATCGTTGCTGGTGGCGTGGAATCAATGTCACGCGTTGGCATGGGTTCAGACGGTGGCCCATGGGCGCTTGATCCAGAAACCAACCTCAAATCTTACTTCGTACCACAAGGCGTTGGCGCAGATTTGATCGCATCGATTGATGGATATAGCCGTCACGATGTCGATACGTTCGCAGCAAACTCACAAGCAAAAGCTGCTGCGGCACAAGCAGCTGGACGTTTTGATAAATCGATCGTTCCTGTAAAAGATCACGCAGGTGTGACCATCTTGGATAAAGATGAATTCATCCGTGCAGGCACAACGGCTGAATCACTGTCCAAATTAAGCCCAAGCTTTGAAATGATGGGTTCCATGGGTTTTGATGCGGTTGCTCTGCAAAAATATCCAGAAGTTGAAAGAATCAATCACATTCACCATGCAGGTAACTCATCAGGTATCGTCGATGGCGCAGCACTGGTACTGATCGGTTCTGAAGCTGCTGGCAAGAAAATGGGCATCAAGCCTCGTGCAAAAATCGTTGCGACTGCCCTTGTTAGTACTGATGCAACCATCATGCTCACAGGTCCAGCTCCAGCCGCTCGTAAAGCATTGGAAAAAGCAGGCTTAACGATTGATGACATCGATTTATTTGAAGTGAATGAAGCGTTTGCTTCTGTGGTCATGCGCTTTATGACTGAACTGAAAGTTCCAGCAGAAAAAGTAAACGTCAATGGCGGCTCTATTGCAATGGGACACCCACTTGGTGCAACAGGCGCAATGATTCTCGGTACCTTACTCGACGAACTCGAACGTCAAGGTAAAAAACGCGGCTTGGCAACCTTGTGTGTTGGCGGCGGCATGGGCATCGCTACCATCATTGAAGTCGTTTAAGGAGAATACATACATGAGCGCAATTCAATACAACAAAGATCAAGACAATATCGTTACACTAGTCATGGACTCAACCGGTCAATCCGTGAACACCATGAACGCTGAATTCCATGCAAGTCTGCATGAAGTCACAGCAAAACTTAAAGCAGAAACTGATCTTGCGGGTGTAATTTTTACCTCTGCCAAAAAAACATTCTTTGCTGGCGGCGATCTGGATGATCTCATCCAAATCAAACCAAGTGATGCAACACGCTTCTTTGAAGGTTTGGAAGCACTGAAAGCCGATATGCGTAGCATCGAAACACTGGGAAAACCAGTCGTTGCCGCATTAAATGGCGCAGCATTGGGCGGTGGCTGGGAAATTGCGCTTGCAACACATTATCGCATTGCACTTGCTGATCCAAAAATCAAATTTGCATTGCCAGAAGTCACCTTGGGTTTACTTCCAGGTGGCGGCGGTGTAGCACGTATGACTCGCCTACTCGGTTTGCAAAATGCATTGCCATATCTCATGGAAGGCAAGCAATTTGATGTCAAAAAAGGTCAGTCACTCGGTCTGATCCATGACACTGGCGAAAGCATGGACGAAGTCCTGCAAAAAGCCCGCGACTGGATTAAAGCCAATCCAAAATCACAACAACCTTTTGATGTGAAAGGCTACAAAATTCCAGGCGGTACACCAAGCACTCCAGCGGTTGCACAAATGCTCGCGATTGCACCTGCAATGTTGCGCGACAAAACCAAAGGTTGCTACCCTGCTCCTGAAGCCATCATGTCAGCTGCAGTTGAAGGCGCACAAGTAGATATCGATACGGCATTGCGCATTGAATCACGCTATTTTGTGCAAATCACCACCGGTCAAGTCGCCAAAAACATGGTTGGCACGTTCTGGTTCCAATTGAACGCACTCAAAGCAGGTCATAGCCGTCCAGCAGGTATCGCACCTTGGAAAGCCACTAAAGTTGGCGTTCTAGGCGCAGGCATGATGGGTAGCGGCATTGCTTACTCAACAGCAATCAAAGGCGTTCAAGTTGTTCTAAAAGATGTTTCGACTGAAGCTGCTGAAAAAGGCAAAGGCTACAGCCAGAAATTGCTTGAGAAACGTGTTTCTCGTGGCAGTTTAACTGCTGAGAAGAAAGATGCGATTTTGGCAAGTATTACAGCCACTGCAAATGCGGCTGATTTGGCGGGTTGTGATTTGATCATTGAAGCGGTTTTTGAAAACCGTGAATTGAAAGCGAAAGTGACTCAAGAAGCTGAAGCACAATTGGTTGCTGGCGGTGTCATGGCGTCCAACACTTCGACTTTGCCAATTACTGGTCTGTCAAAAGCCAGTAAAGAAGCA
>CAYJUB010000029.1:0-2814 GCA_964373145.1 uncultured Moraxellaceae bacterium | reverse complement strand
CCAGTAAAGACGCAACACATTTTGTTGGTCTGCATTTCTTTAGTCCAGTTGATAAAATGCAATTGGTTGAAATCATCAAAGGCAAAGACACCAGCCCTGAAACACTTGCACGTGCATTTGACTATGTGCTGCAAATTGGTAAAACACCGATTGTTGTTAATGACAGTCGCGGTTTCTTTACCAGTCGTGTGTTTGGCACGTTCATTCAAGAAGGTGTGCGTTTACTTGCTGAAGGTATTCACCCTGCCCGCATTGAAATGGCAGCGCTTAAAGCAGGCATGCCTGTTGGCCCGCTCGCCATTCATGATGAAGTCAGTTTGACCTTGGGTGAACACATCACCGATCAAACGCGCAAAGACTTGCAAGCTGAAGGTAAAGACCTGCCAGTACAACCGACTGAAGCTGTGGTGAAAAGCCTGATTCATGATCACAACCGTAAAGGTAAAGCATCAGGCGCAGGCTTCTATGACTATCCAGAAGGCGGCAAAAAGCACCTGTGGTCAGGTCTGTCACAATGGTCGAAACCTGAAGTTTCAATCAGCGAAAAAGAACTGATTGAGCGTATCTTGTTTGTACAAGCATTGGATACTGTTCGCTGCCTCGAAGAAGGCGTACTGACCTCTGTGCAAGATGCCAACATCGGTTCGATCTTCGGTATTGGGTTTGCACCATGGACTGGTGGTGCGATTCAGTATTTGAATCAATATGGTTTAGATAAAGCCGTTGCACGTGCAACTGAACTAGCCGCTCAATACGGCGAACGCTTTAACCCACCGCAATTATTGAAAGATAAAGCAGCAAAAGGTGAACTGTTTGTTTAAGCCGTTTTAAGACTTAAACTACAAAACAAAACCGCCATTTCAGAATTGAGATGGCGGTTTTTTTATTAACAATTTAAACCCATAAAAAATGGCTCAATAAAGAGCCATCACTAGAACAGTTAACTAAACAAGTTTTGGTTTATTTTTAAATTCGACCTAAAACCACAAGTATGATGATGATGAGCAGTACGAGACCTATACCACCACTTGGACCATAGCCCCACTCTTTACTGTGCGACCATCGTGGAAAAGCACCAAACAACATCAGCAGTAAAACAACGATCAGAATTGTACCTAGCATTTTATTTCTCCAATGCGCAGCTCACATTAAAAGCTAAAACTACGCAATAAAAACTCTATTTAAATCCGATGATCTGGATTGTGTTTATTCCAAAAATCTTCGACTTGTTGGTGTGCCACATCGAAAGTGTGGCCATAGCGCTCCTGAACAATACCGACCAAATATTCTTGACCTGCTTCCGCTTTTTTCAGGTCTTCGGTAGTTAAATGTTCCCATTCACTTTGAGCAGTCGATACTGCGTACCTCCATTTTCCTTCGAGGATATCGGTAATCATTTTTATATCCTTCATCAAGTTTTTTGATTTTCACAAAGTTTGTGAAATGCTTGTACAGTTGTCACCCAATCAATATAACAACGTCATCACTCTTTATTAGTGCAGTTGTAGTGCAGTGTTGTGAGACTTTAAGGTATCGTCTGTGCACAATACGTAAGTGTCTATAAAAATAGAGAAATCAAGCGTGGCAACAACGTCTTTTCTGCTTGACGCTCTTGTTGTTATTTCCAAAAACACAATCGCCCAACTTATAACGGCAACCAATAAAAAATCAAAACACACTTT
This sequence comes from uncultured Moraxellaceae bacterium, assembly GCA_964373145.1. GTDB lineage: Bacteria > Pseudomonadota > Gammaproteobacteria > Pseudomonadales > Moraxellaceae > Aquirhabdus. Next base: position 1,132 of record CAYJUB010000029.1, on the reverse strand, counting down.
TATAAGACCAAGGACTCGTTCAATCAAAATCAGTTGTCAGTATAACGATCACGTTCGCCTCTCATAAAATAAGCAACTTTATGGGGTAATGGATGAAAAATGGGTTGCTCGTCATGTCGGCCAAACTCTTTATGGAAATGCTGAACACAGTACTCTTTCACCTGACTTAGAATGTCATCTTTAGTGATAAAGTGCGCGCAATGCGTACAAGGTGCTCCAGCTGAATCAAACATTTTATGAGGCTCAGAACTGAGTTCCGAGATATTTTCTCCGCAACTGGAACAGACAAACTGAATGGGTTCACGCATTAGCTTTACTCCCTTATCTTTTGATGAAAATTCCTTGATGAATCTTTTTTTAAAAATTGCTAATATTCTGGTAATTCTCACTACAGCATGCGCTAGTTTTTAAAGGTCGTCTGTACGCTACCGCACAGACGACCTTGAAAGTTATCGTTATTCTGTAGACACTGGTGATAGGTGCTTCTGAGCCTATTTGGAATAACATGCAGCAATTAACCATTTACTTTTTAAGTATTTGGATTTCTTTGTTGCTCGGATTTTCGTTGAGAAAAATCCATATCGGACTCGGAGCCCCGATCGATGCTAGATCCTATTAATGCAAGAAAAAACAAATTGCTTGCAGCTCTACCCGACACTGAATGGCAGAATTTGCTGCCCCATCTTGAATGGGTGGATCTACCGCTAGGCAAAGTAATCTATGAATCGGGAACGACACTCGCTCATGTGTATTTTCCGACGAACGCGATTGTGTCCTTACTTTATGTAATGGAAAACGGCTCTTCTGCTGAAATCGCAGTTGTGGGCAATGAAGGTATTGTTGGTATCTCACTTTTTATGGGCGGAGAATCAACAACAAGCCGTGCAGTTGTACAAAGTGCAGGCGAAGGATTCAAGTTGAGTGCTAAATTTCTAAAAACAGAATTCAATCGTTCCGACCCTTTGATGCATTTACTCCTGCGTTACACGCAAGCGCTCATCACTCAAATGTCGCAAACGGCTGTCTGCAATCGTCATCATTCGATGGATCAGCAGTTGTGCCGCTGGTTGTTACTCAGTTTAGATCGTCTGCCGGGTAATGAATTGGTCATGACACAGGAACTCATTGCCAA
>CAYJUB010000028.1:8271-12161 GCA_964373145.1 uncultured Moraxellaceae bacterium | reverse complement strand
CGAAAGGGCTGGGCGAATCGCGGATCTTGTGGGTGCATGTATTGCGTAATGCCTCGTTTCCGATCATTACTGATGTGATGTCGAGTTTGCCTGCGCTGTTGATTGGCGCGTTTTTGATTGAGCGATTCTTTGGGATTCCGGGGATTGGGCGTGAGGTGCTTTTGGCGGTTGAGCGTAGCGATTTTCCCGTGATTAAGGCGATCACGGTGTATGTGGCAGCGGCGACGATGCTATTCAATTTGTTGGCTGATCTGATGTATCAGGCAGTCGACCCCCGTGTAAAACTGAAGTAGAGCATTGAGATGACAACAGTACTCGATTCAACTTCAGCGACTTCAATAAAAACAACCTATACCAAACCAAGCGGCTTGTGGGCACTGGCTTGGCGGCGTTTACGCGCTAATCGCGTGGCGATGTTTTCATTGGCGATTGTGTGCGCGTATTTGCTGATGCTCGTGTTGTCCATCACTGGTTTGGTGGCCAAAAATTGGGATGCAGAAGTGGGTGTGAATTACGCACCGCCAACCTTTCTCAATCATGAAACCGAAGCAGGGCAGAGCGTCATTGGTGATGTCAATGATGTTGCACCGTTACCCGAAAATCCTGTTGATCCGCTAGCAGACATTATCCATAAGTTACGTGCTGAAGCGCCACAAACGACAGAAGTGGCGGCTGTTCGTCAGCCGACTTTATTGTTCGGTGCGGATAAGTGGGGTCATGACATTATCCAGAAAACGATCAAAGGTTCAGAGACTTCGATCATTGTCGGTTTAGTCGCTGCATTACTTGCGGTGTCGATTGGTACGGTGTTGGGGGCGCTTGCTGGTTTTTTGGGTGGCTGGGTCGATGCGCTACTAGAATGGTTTTATAACATTTTTACTTCAATTCCTTACTTGCTGTTAATTTTGGCGATCGCCGCCGTGCTACAACAAAAAGGCACCATGGCGATTATTCTCATTCTTGGATTAACGGGATGGACGGGGACGTATCGTTTGCTGCGCGCGGAATATATCAAGCACCGTTCCCGTGAATATGTGATGGCGGCGGATGCGATTGGTGCGGGCCCTGCGCGCAAAATGTTCATTCATATATTTCCTAATGTCAGTCATGTGCCATTGGTGCAAATTTCGCTCATGGTGGTTGGTTTTATTAAAGCGGAAGTGATTTTGAGCTTCTTGGGCTTTGGTGTGCCTGTCGGCGTGGTGTCGTGGGGCAGCATGTTGAATGAAGCGCAGAACGAACTGATCTTGGGTAAATGGTGGCAATTGACGGCGGCAACTGTGGCGATGGCGGTGTTGGTGACGGCGTTTTCGATGTTTACTGATGCGCTGCGTGATGCGCTTGATCCCAAATTAAAATAGGTGAGCGAAATGAATCCCCTTGAGAGGAATGCGCCACAAGATGTTGATATTTCAATCAATGAAGCATTGCTCCGCGTCCAGCATTTGCGTATTGGTTTTCGTGGCGAACAGCACGTATTGACGGATGCGGTGAAAGGGATTTCTTTTGAAATTCCCTATAACACCACAGTGGCTCTGGTGGGTGAGTCTGGGAGTGGAAAGTCTGTCAGCTCGCTGGCGATTATGGGTTTATTACCCTCTGAGAATGCGGTTATTGCGCCATCAAGTCTGATAGAGTTTGAAGGAAAAAACCTATTACAAATGTCGAAGGCGGATCGTCGGCGCATGTGTGGTAAAGACATCGCGATGATTTTTCAAGAGCCGATGACCTCGCTGAATCCCGTGTTTACGGTCGGTTTTCAAATCGAAGAAGTGTTAAAACTACACTTGAAAATGAATGCCAAACGAGCGCGTGCGCGTGCGATTGAACTGCTCGTTGAAGTTGGGATTCCTTCACCTGAAACGAAGATTAATGCCTATCCAAGTCAGTTGTCAGGTGGCCAACAGCAACGGGTGATGATCGCGATGGCGATTGCCTGTGAGCCAAAATTACTGATTGCTGACGAGCCGACAACGGCGCTCGATGTGACGATTCAGAAGCAGATTATTGACCTGATTGAGGCACTCCGTAAGAAGCATCGGATGTCGGTGTTGTTTATTACCCATGATTTGGCGTTGGTGGGTGAGATTGCAGATCGTGTGATTGTGATGCGTAATGGTGAAATTCGTGAGCAAGGCGATGTGCGCCAGATTCTGGAATCACCGAAAGATGGTTATACCAAAGCGTTGTTGCGCTGTCGCCCGTCGCTCGATAGTCGTCCTTGGCGTTTGCCCGTGATCAGTGATTTTATCAATGACAACTGCGAGGTTAATGCCGATTTCAATCCGCAGACTGCCAAGCAACGCGCGCGCGGTTTGACTGGCAATGAAGAAATTATTCTCGATGTGCGCAACTTAGGTAAAAGTTTCTACAGCCGTGAAGGTTTTTTCAAACGGAAAGAATTCCAAGCAGTAAGCGATGTGTCTTTTAAATTAGCCCGTGGTAAAACCTTGGGTGTGGTTGGTGAGTCAGGTTCGGGTAAAACCACGGTTGGACTGACGTTGATGCGTTTGCATCAAGCGACGACAGGACAGGCATTATTTGACGGTCAAGACATTATTCAGATGTCGAATCAGGATTTTATGGCGTATAAACGCCGCATTCAGATCATTTTCCAAAATCCGTATGCATCGTTGAATCCACGCTTTACCGTCGGGCAGATTTTACTGGAACCGATGCGAATTCATCGAATTGGCAAACATGATGCTGAACGCACGGATATGGCGATGCAACTGTTGCAGAAGGTCGGTTTGCCAAGCGAAGCGTTTTATCGTTATCCACATGAATTTTCTGGTGGTCAACGTCAGCGAATTGCGATTGCGCGTTGTTTAACGCTGAAACCCGAAGTCTTAATTTGTGATGAATCGGTCTCGGCGCTCGATGTGTCGGTTCAAGCGCAAGTATTGAATTTACTGCAAGATTTACAAGAAGAATTTGGCATGAGTTATATTTTTATTTCACATGATCTGTCTGTCGTGAAGTACCTTGCCGATCAGGTGATGGTGATGAAAGACGGCAAAGTCGTCGAAATGGGTAATTCTGATGAGTTGTATCAGAATCCCCAGCATCCATATACGCGGCAGTTGCTGAGTGCGATTCCGATAGGGTTGCAGGGTTAGCCGCAAGAGGTTGATCGTGAAAAAGTAACTCATACCCATTCTTTGTATCTTGGCCCATGCGTCGATAGTTGGGTGTTTGATTCGGTTGTAATGGGGTAGATAAGGTCTGAGTATATCGTATGGAGTTTGGCGCAATACGCTTTGGCTTATTGCGGCGTACGCTGATTATTTGCATAAATATTTCTGAAATACCCCAATATTAAGCCAATCAGAAGCCATGCGAAAACAATGCAAACTCTCAAAGTTAATGAGTCATTAGGGCTATAAAAAATGTAAATTAATGGCGCAGCACTCGCCAATAAAGATAGAAAGTATTCTTTCTTAGCTATAACCCATCCAACTCCAAATGTCAAAACCCACGGACCGGCCTCGTAATGATAGCCTTTAGCAATAGTTATAAAAATAATAATCAGACCGACCCATATCGGAGCTGAGACCAACATCCTATATATTATTTTTTGAGCTAACGTTTTATACATTGGGCACCAGAAAGCATATTCACATCCATATATTATAATTTGTAACTGCGCCAAGAATCGTTTGTATCGCCCCAGTTATTAATAGAAGCATACCATTTAGAGCTCGCAAAGGGCGCGATCAGCTGAAGCACATTGCGTCAACTATGTTGAATGTGTTTGAAAAATGATCGATTAGTATGGTTGTTTTGTGTTTAAGCCTGCTGAATGATCTGGATAACGATAGCGCGTGGTTTTTGTCGTGCTTGCCATAAGTCGTACTGTGCTTGCATATTGACCCAAAGTTCCGCAGTTG
>CAYJUB010000028.1:4930-8171 GCA_964373145.1 uncultured Moraxellaceae bacterium | reverse complement strand
CGTGCTTGCCATAAGTCGTACTGTGCTTGCATATTGACCCAAAGTTCCGCAGTTGTGCCTAGTGCCTCACTTAGGCGAATCGCCATATCAGCACTGATATTTGCATGACCATTCAAAATACGTGATAAAGCCGCACGCGTAATACCGAGTGCTTTTGCAGCGTCGGTGACCGTTGTTTCTGCTAAGAAGTCTTTAACGACTTCGCCCGGATGCGGTGGGTTGTGCATTCTGCTCATGATATGACCTTAATGATAGTCTTGGTAATCCACGATTGTGGCGTCGCCATTTTCAAACTTAAATGTCATGCGCCAATTGCCATTCACGCGGACAGACCAGTGATTGGCTAGATCACCACTGAGTTGATGTAAGTGCCAGTTTGGCGCACTCATATCACGTGGACTGGTGGCATTGTCTAAGGTAAAGAGTAATATCCTCAGTTTGACTGCATGTTTAGCTTGGATACCTGCGGTTGAGCCACTGTTAAAAAATTTCTCAAGCCCCTTGTGCTTAAAACTTAAGATCATTTTTTACCTTATTATTTTTTTTGTATAGCGTATATAAACACTATACGATAAGCGTTGTATTTTGACAATACATGAAGAGGTCGAATCATCGGATGGATGTTATTTAATGGAGCTCGATCTAGAAACAAAAAAAGCGCTGATATTGTCTAGCAACAATATCAGCGAGGAGAACTGCAAAAGAAAGTGATCTTCAATCCTTAATGATCACAAGGTGAAGGAATTGTTATTTGTATTAATATTTATAGTCGAGTTGTAGCCACAGTTTGTCCATATCGCGATTGCCGCCATTCTTGGCGATCGGGAAGACATCTTTTGTCGAATTGTCACTCGCCATGTATTTTGAGTATTTAGCCACCAGATTCAATGCGCCTTTCATCTGCACTGATTTCGGCAAGCTAATCGGTGAACTCAATACCAAATCAAACTCTTGACCATATTGGCTTGAACCTTCCTCGCTGCTATACCAGTGATACGTTGCTTCAAATTTCACTTTGTTATTGCCAATCAGCGTCGGAATTTTTCCGCTGGTACCGATATAGGTGTCAACCAAACCAAACGCGGGTGTGCCTAAGAACATGTCCGCGTAGCCATTAAACTTATGCTTGGTGGCGAGTGGCGTTTGGAAGGCAAAGCGTTTTGGCGTGCCGATTTTTGAAGAAGTCACACTCGAATCATTCCCCAGCACTTCATAACCGACAGTCACATCGAGATCAGATACGGCTTTAACTTGCGGAATCGCCATCGTGCCTTCGATCAAATAGTAGTCTGCAGAGTATTGCAGTGGATTCGAGCCGTAGTCACTTTGGCGTGCGTATTCAAGGGCGTATTTGAATGGTGCACTAGCACCAGTGACGCGTAAACCAAAGGTTTCATTCGAGTTTGTACCCGCTAAAGCTGTGGGGCTGACCGCGTATTTATCGAGATCGAGCAAGTAGCCGTAAGCAACCGCGTTGAATAATGGCGTCGGTGCATATTTCAGTTGCAGTAAATGGCTGTCTGAATCGATGCGACCATTTTGCGCATTATTGAAGGCTGGTTTGATGTCTTCTGAGCCAAAGAAAGTATTCACATGGTCGATGTACGCATAATACAAACCGAGTTCTTTGGTTGGCTTCAGATTGAGGCTGACCGCATCATAAGTTTGTTCGTTTTGGCGCCATGCCACACCACCGATGAAGCGTTGGTTATCGAGATTGATGCGTTGACGACCCACAGTCATGTCAAATTTCGGGCTGTAGGCGTATTTCAAATAGAGTTGATTTAACTCTAAGCTCTTCGGGTCTGGTACGGCTGCGTAGCCAGTTTCGCCGTTGCGTGTGCTATTGAAGCTGTCATTCAGGTTTGCTGTCGCTTCGCCTTCCACCACACCTGAGAAACCATTCCATACACCTGTTTGAAAGCCGGGGCGAATACGTGCAGTCCATGCTTGTGCATTTTTGATGGTGTCACTTGGGAGTTGTTTATCAACATCGACGCCCTCAAAGCGCACACGACCGTCGAGGGTGAATTTGCCTTTTTCCCATAAGTTGGAAACGTCATCCGCAGCGGATGCAGTTTGTGTGGTTGCACAAGCGCCGATTGCCGCCAGCATGATGCTGAGGGAAAGTAGCGATTTACGCGGTGTTTTTGAGTTGTTTAAAGTCATCATCGTTAAAGGTCTCGTATAAAGTTGAAGAAAAAAAGCAACAGCTTCCTAATCCCTCCAACAATTTCTTGTCGGAGGGAGGGTAAACATTTCTATGTAAAACTTTTTTATTTACAGCAGTTTATTTAACGTCGTTATTGTTAAGCAGAAACAGGGTGTTTCATTTTGTGGTACAGGAAATCCAAAACGCTGGAGCGCAATTCGTGATAGCGGGGGTTGCTGGCGAGTTGTAGACGATCACGCGGATGTGGTAAATCAACCGTTAAAATCTCACCAATGGTTGCTGCAGGGCCATTGGTCATCATCACGATGCGATCAGACAGCAAGACTGCCTCATCGACATCATGGGTGACCATGACCACAGTCGCGTGAGTTTGTTGCACGATCTCAATCAACTCATCTTGCAGATGCGCACGGGTCAGTGCATCGAGTGCTCCAAACGGTTCATCAAGCAATAAAACTTGTGGTTCCATTGATAATGCCCGTGCAATCCCGACCCGTTGTTTCATACCACCTGAGATTTCGCTTGGATACTTGTTCATGGCGTGCGTGAGTCCAACCATTTTCAGTGCTGCTTCGGTACGTTCGCGAAGTTTGGCCTTATTTTCAGTTGCGCCAAACACACGCTCAACCGCTAAGTAGACATTATCAAAGCAAGTTAACCACGGTAGCAACGAGTGATTTTGGAACACCACTGCGCGATCAGGGCCGGGGCCTGCCACTTCACGACCATTACAAATCAGCGTGCATTTGCTCGGTAAAGTCAGACCAGCGATCAGGTTCAACAGCGTTGATTTACCACAACCTGAGTGACCGATCAGGGTGATGAACTCGCCCTTGGTAATTTTCAAGTTAATGTCACGCAGCGCTTCAAAACTGCCTTTTTTGGTTTTAAAGCTCATGCCGACATTTTCTATCGATACATAGCCTGTGGTGCCAATCGGCTTATTTGCGGTGATGACTGTATTACTAATCATATTGTCGCTCATGATGTTGTCTCCCCACGTGTAATGAGTTTGGTCGCTAAAATCAGCAGTTGTTCAATGACGAGTCCTAACAGTCCGACGACGAA
>CAYJUB010000028.1:0-4830 GCA_964373145.1 uncultured Moraxellaceae bacterium | reverse complement strand
GAAATGATCGGTGCCATCATATCGCGGATAAATTTCACCCGACCGATAATGAAACCCAGTGGAATACCAAATAGGGCTGCCAGTCCGAAACCTGTGCCAACCCGACCAAGTGACGAGAGTATATTCCAGCCAATGCCTTGATCATTCGCGCTTTCAATATAGAAAGGATGGGCAAATAACTCGATGGCTGATTGTGCGGTGACGATTGGATTTGGCAGCGTTGGACGATATTGACTGAGCATTGCCCAACCAATCAGGAACACGATGATGCCGAGTAGAGGTGGAATAATCGCTTTTAATGTCGCGATCAGTCCTTCTTGAATACGCTGTGTCATTTCAGATTTTTTTGACGGTGCAGGTGATTTGACTGCTGCCGCCACAAGTTCTTTTGATTCTTCAGAGGTCGATAGTGTTGCTGTTTTGGTTTTTTTAGCTAAATCAGTCGATGCTAATTCAGCGGTATCGGCTTCAATGGCATGTGCGTTATTGCTCATGATGTGATCGCTCCTAAGTATTCATTGGCACCACCAAGCTGGTTAAAGCTGCTAGGCACTTGGTGGTGTGTTCATTTTGGTTATGCTTTGATGGCAAAACTTGCGGCATAGGCGGCTGGATTTGAGCCGTCCCACACTTTACCGTCCATCAATTTGCTGCTGCGCATTGGGCTGCTTGGTACGGGCACTTTGACTTGGCTTGCCGCTTGTTTGTACAAGTCGATTTGGTTGACTTGTTTGGCAATGCCGAGATAATCCACGTCGGTTTTCAGTAGGCCCCAACGTTTATGCTGCGTCATGAACCACATGCCGTCTGATAGGTAAGGGAAGTTCACTTTGCCTTCGTTGTAGAATTTCATGCTGTTGGCATCGGTCCATTGGCGACCTGCGCCATTGTCGTACTGCCCTAAGAAGCGACCCTTAATCGTATTTGCCGGGCAGTTGACGTAAGATTTTTGTGAAATCAGCGTCGCGACATCAGCACGATTTTTGAAGTTGTCGAGGTATTTCGAGGCTTCAAGTACAGCCATCATCAATGCGCGAGCGGTATTTGGATTTTTCTGAACGAAGGCACGACTACAACCCAAGACTTTTTCAGGGTGATTTGCCCAAATGTCTTGTGACGTTGTGGTGGTAAAGCCCACGCCAAGTTCGATGGCACGGGCATTCCATGGTTCTCCGACACAGTAACCGTCAGTCGTGCCGACTTGCATGTTGCTGACCATTTGCGGTGGCGGCACGGTGATGTTTTTCACGTCTTTCATTGGGTTGACGCCATGCGCCGCTAGCCAATAGTTGAGCCACATCGCGTGGGTGCCTGTTGGATAGGTTTGTGCGAAGGTCAAAGACTTACCGCTGGCGATATATTTCTTCAGTCCTGCGCCGTTGACGACACCCGCAGAAATCAGCTTGTTTGCCAAGGTGATTGCTTGACCGTTGTTGTTCAGTCCCATCAGAATTGCCATGGGCGTTTGAGTTGCGCCGACGCCGTTATTGACCGCATAAATCAGTCCATACAATACGTGTGCGGCATCAAGTTCACCACTAATCAATTTGTCGCGTACACCAGCCCATGACGCTTCTTTCGACAGTTCTATGGTAATGCCATATTTCTTATCCAAGCCTAGTTTGGATGCCATCACCACAGACGCGCAGTCGGTGAGGGGAATAAAACCGACTTTAACCACTGTTTTTTCTGGCGCGTCTGAGCCAGCAGCATAAGCGGCTGACGATGGCAAAATCAGTGAGCTGAATGTGCCTGCTGCACCAGCGGCAAACAGTGAGTTTTTAAGAAAATCACGACGGTTAGAGCCAGATTGAACGCTATCGTCAGTTGTGGTTAATTCATCAAGTGAATGATTTGCAGTGTCTTTTTTCATAGCTAGCTCCGTTCGTGAAAAATAAAAAACCGTTTTTAAGGAATAAAAAACGCCCATACCGCTTTTGCAGTATGGACGCCGTTGTCCAGTGTATCGTTTAGAGTTAGACCTCAAGTCTTTCATGACCCCTGCTCATCAGGAAGTCGCACTCGAAATTTGTTCATCCACCGTTGGATGCTGATTGGTAATTTGCATAAAGCGTGCCAATGAATATTTTAATTTTCTATCTAATTGATATTGTTGATAAATTAAAATTAAAAATCTGGTTTTATCATTCGTCGCAATGTTTTGCACCATATTTGCATAGTCATTATTAGCAAAGATGCACTGACAATGAGATAGGCAGCACGATGAATAGTTCCGAAATGAAGCAATGTGCGGATGACTGCAAGCAGCATCGCTGTGGCGAGGATGATTCGTCGCATAAATCTGTTGATCTCGAAGCATCCAATACATTAAAAACCGCAAAAAAAAATGCCGCTCATTTAAATGCTACAGATTTTTTGATTGCCTCTAAACGTTCTGAAATCAAGAGTTTGGAGTATTTTTTAGAGATGGGTCAGCTGATTGTGATGGTCAGTGATTTGATCCATGCACTACAAAAGGAACGCGGTGCATCTAATCTGTATATCGGGTCTAAAGGGCAGCATTTTGCGGAACAATTGGTTGAATACATCGCCACGAGCAATCTGCGCGTCACGGAATTTCATGCGGTATTAAAGCGCATTAATCCGCATGTGACGGTGCATCCGGGCAATAGTCGTTTGCTCAATCGGATTGCCTATACGCTGCAAGCCCTCGCCAGTTTGCCCCAGTTTCGCGCACAAGTGCGTCAGTTAAACAGTCACAGTGAAGACGTGATTACCGTCTATAGCGAGACGATAAGTGGGTTGCTATCCATCGTATTTGAAACGGCGGATGCTGCGGTTGATCCAACCATTGCACGTATTCTCGTGGCTTTATTTAATTTGATGCATGGTAAAGAGTTGTCTGGTCGTGAGCGCGCAGTGGGCGTGGCAGGTTTCTTCGCGAGACAATTTAGTGCGGAACAACGTGGGCGGCTGCAATTTTTAATTGAAGGACAAGAACGCTGCTTTGAGCTTTTCCGTGAATTTGCCGATCCTGCGTCAGGGTTATTGTGGGAACAATATACCCATTCATTTAACGTCACAGAAATCGAGCGTTTACGCCGTGTGGCGTTAAGCGAACAACCACAAATGATTGAGCCACAACTCTATGAACAATGGTTTAAATTATTGACCCAACACATTGATAATTTAAAAACTGTCGAGCTAGGCCTGCAAATGCATTTACAGCAACTATGCCTACAACGCGTGAGCGATGCCAAGAAAATGTTAACCCAACAACAGGATTTGATTGATACGCTCTCAACGCATTCCGAAGATACGTTTGTGGTGTTGCTAAGTCATTCGCAAATGCCGAACCTGAATACATCCAGTCCGCAAGATTATTATCAAACCGAAGGCATTGGGCCTAAATTGGGGCGTTCGGTGTTTGAGTTGGTGCAAAATCAAGCGCATAGTTTGCAGCAAATGCACGATGAATTGACAGCAGCACGCACCGCGATTGAGGAGAAAAAACTGCAAGAAAAAGCCAAAGTGCTGCTGATGAAAAACCGTATACTGAGTGACCATCAAGCCCATAAATGACTCCGGCAAATGTCGATGTATCAAGGCACACGCTTGTACGAAATTGCGCGCACCATTGTGGATATGGCGCATATTTGGCGGTGAATGGTTATTTTTGTGCTTGATCCAATAATAAAGCCTTACTGTGCAATATCCAGTAAGGCTTTATTATTACGAAAGATCTAGTTTAGCTTATTGTTCAACTGACACTAATTGAGCCGTGACTGGATTGAAAAAGTATTCGGCTTTTTCGTTTTTCGCATTGCGGCCGTAAACTTCATAGCAGGTTCCAGCGACTTTAATTTTACGAATTTGATAGCCTTGCTTGATCAAGTCTGCTTTGACTTGCTTCATCGGTTGCCATTTTTCTTTTGGCTCAGTAGTGCAATTGGCATTTTCATGTGCATGGGTCACACCCACTGCCAAGACAGTCAGCGCAACGGCGCTGATCATTTTACGAAACATCATCATCTCTCTCCAATTTTAGATGCCAATCATCGCATTGGCGGCTTATTGCACAAGGGTAATGTCATTGCATTACGCTACTAAATGAGAATGATATACATTTATATAGATATTTGCATCCATTTTCGGGAGAAAATTCCACACAGAAAACATAAGATAGGTTTTAGCCCATCGTACCGCCACGGCGATTCTTTTTAGTGTGCAAAGAATAGGTCGTTTCTCTGGTCGCAATGTATTACGATAAAAAAATACATATAACGAGTGTCAAAAGATGACCGATTTATACCTAACGTTAGGCTTAGAGATTTTAGCCTGTCTTTTCTTGATTAAGCTGAAAAATCAAATTGTTGTTAGAGTGATGAAGGTTTTAGTTTTTGCAGTAATTATTGCTGCATCTTTTCAAGCGTACTTATATTTTACCGAGATATTAGATCCATTCTTTATTATTGCATTTGTTGTGCACACAAGTATTTTGGTATTAGGCGGTTTAGTGGTTCTATTTTTAAAGTTTATTTATGCAAAGAGCCAAACCCACTAGAGAACTTAGGATGGGTTTTAACTCATCAAAGGAATATGATATTCCCACGTAATAACGATATTTAACCGTTTTAAAATTCAAATTAAGGTTTTATTCATAATCAGAGCGATGGGTTAAAACCCATCCTACTAAAAAAGAGATAATGTGATGCGTATCAATAAGAAGTACTTAGCGATTTCTTTTTTTGTAGTGTTCTTAATTTTTCTTGGAATAGCAGTCTTATGCGGTCCTAATTTTATTGCAGGTGATTTGAATCGGAAGACTTATAATAGGGCTGTTATACAATCTGTATCTATCAGTCTTAA
>CAYJUB010000027.1:0-12243 GCA_964373145.1 uncultured Moraxellaceae bacterium | reverse complement strand
CGCTATTAAATAAGAAAATGCGAGATCATCGTCATTTGACAGCGATCATGTTTATCATGTCGGCGTTACTTGCCAGTGGCGAATGGATATGGGATCACATCACCGATCCGCTTGGTGCACAGAACACGATTGAATTGCGTTTATTGTTTCTCATCCTACTCATATATCCCTTTATTTTTAAACAAATTAAAAATCGGCGGGCCATCGAGTTTATCGGGGCATCCTCAGGCCTGATTGCGACGGTGATTCTTGTTGAAATCTTGAATCGCCTACATAACGGCATGACCCAAGGGTTAGGCATATTCATTTATTTATTATTTTTGCCTGTCGTGATGTTCCAAGGTTTTTCGTTACGCGTGAACCTGATTAGTACCTTTTTATATGCAGCGACTCCGCAAGTGCTTGCGCTTTGTGGTCTTGTGCGTGATTTTCCTTACTTACAATACACCGCGATGATTTGGCCTGCGGCAATTGTGTTAATGATCACCCATTATATTTTTGCTCAAAACTACCGTAGACGTTATGACTTAGAGCAAGCACTTGAACTGGCATCAAACACCGATGTCATGACAGGCGTCAGTAATCGACGACATTTCATCCCTTTGCTACGCACCGAAATTATTCGGGGTCATCGCTTTCATCATTCGGTCTCTTTGATGGTCCTCGACATTGATCATTTCAAAAAAATCAACGATGCCCATGGCCATGTCACGGGCGATCACGTGATTCGGACACTGGCAGATATTTGTAAAAAAACTGCGCGGCAGCCTGATGTGATTGCACGTTTAGGCGGAGAAGAGTTCGCAATTCTGGTACTCAACGCCCCATTACAAAACGCCCTGATTGCAGCAGAACGTATCCGCGCTGCGGTGGCAAACACCAAGTTAACTAGCTTTGATGGATTTGAATTCTCATTCACGGTGAGTATTGGTGTCGCTGAGCAACCAATAGAAAATTACTCTGAAGAACATTTGATCAATTTGGCGGATGCAGCGCTCTATCAAGCCAAAGCGTCTGGTCGTAATTGTGTGATGGCTTCTACACCCACCTGCATTAAACCGCTGGCGACCTATATGAATGAACTGCAACAAAGCTGATTGCATCGTTCCAAAATCATATCCCTCATGTAGAACTGGCCAACTGAACTTTGTAACACTCATCCAGCGCCAGTTCATAATAATTCAGCCCTTGCTCTGCGGCATGAAGCGCTTTTTGTTGCATCTCGGGGTCATGCTCGCATAGACGTTTAATGAGCTCCATCGCTTCATAGGGATGTACATCATCATAGTGAGCGTGTGCACGCAACCAAGCGAGCGTTCTAGTATTGATGACGACATTTGGATGATTTGTATAATTTTTTATCCCTTTATACACCTGCACTGTCCAATCGCTAGTTGCCCATTCAATCGCTAAATTAGTCGCAGCAATTCCCTCTGCCAAACCACAACGATAGTTTGTACTCCACAAAAAATGATTCACTGCATTCATCGCAGGCGGCGGACAGATTTGATTCAGCTGATCAACCGACAATCCAAAACCCGCTGCCCAATCCTGATACCAAAACAAATGTCGCTCTTCGACTTTGATATTCTGAATCAACCAGTTTCGGGTCTCAGTCACACCAGGTAGCCGAAAATCAGTTGCTTTCGCTAAGTTAAGTGCCATAAACGACGGAAAATGAGCAACCAAAGGATAGAAATTTAATAACGCATAGCGCACGCACTCTAAACTCAGCTGTCCTGACGCAAACCCAATAAAAAATGGATGCTGACTAATCCGATCTTTAATCGGTAATAATTGATCCCAGAATGCTTGTGCCCACGCGGTATGTGGAGTAATGTCTAATTCTCTGGCATAGATCTTGTTTGCTTGAGCACCTATTGACATTGACGTTGTCCTTTCTTATTTTTACAGAACCACAGTGCAATCATTTACAACATATTCAGCGCAAAATATAGTACTTTATGTATAGATTTTGTTCTATTTACCAAATCTAATTCACAAAAGCCATAGATTTGTGAATAACCTGTACATGTGCATCTAACAGCTTGTCAAAACGCAATAAATATATTCTAATGATCAAACACAAAAAATATAAATAATTGATTAGAACTAAGAATATAAATGACGTTTTGCATCAGGAATAGACAACATGAAATTAGATGGATCTAATTTACTAGTACGAAAAGAGATCACACGGCTCATTAATAGTCGTATGTATTTCTTGAAGTTTCCAAAAAAACTTGAGCAACGATATAGTCAGCAGTACAAATCTGAAGCGGCACGTGAATTTCGCCTCCGCGGTCTGATCATCCTAATTTTATATATTTACCTATCCTTCGGTATTTATGAAATTTTGTCAGATGTGAATGTCAAAGAATGGTTCATGCTCTACAGCTGGGTCGGGGTCATTATTTTTGCGGCATGGATACTCTCATTATTTAAACAAATTTCTCAATGGTTTGAGTTATATACCTGTATCGGCTCCTCACTGGCTATTGCGGTCACCTTTGCGATCACGGGGATTGTCGATGGCGGAGGAAACGTCTTATTTCACGCCGCCATGATGTATGCGGTGGTGATTATTTATGGCTTTGTCGGCATGCGGTTTTATACGGCAAGTCTTGCAGGTTGGTCTGGGGGGATTCTCGGTGTCGTCATCACGTCACATTTCAATGGCCAGCTCGAATGGACACTCTTGCAACGGACTTACACCTTCAGTAGTTTGCTGGGCATGTGCTTAGCCTACGCCACGGATCACCAGCACCGTGAAAATTACTTACAAAGCTGCTTGATTGAACTGACACGCAGTAAAATGCTTGATCAAGCCAAACAACTTGAGACACTTTCACAACAGGATGCACTAACCGGTCTTGCAAATCGTCGTCATCTCGATGAAATGATCAAAAACGAATGGAACCGCTCAACACGCTATCGCACACCGCTCACCGTGATGATGATCGATATCGATTACTTTAAGAACTATAACGACAATTTGGGTCATCCCGAAGGCGATCGTTGTCTGAAGAAAATCGCCGATGCGATCGCAAAAATTGCGGCAAGAAGCGGTGATTTAGCAGCGCGGTATGGTGGAGAAGAATTCATTTTGATCTTCGCAATGACTGACCAAGCGCATGCGATTAAACAAGCTGAATTGCTCATTCGTCTGATTCATGATTTAGCCATCCCCCACCCTTCGAGCAGCGTCTCTGAGTATGTGACCGTCAGCGTCGGAGTTGCCTCAACGGTGCCACAGATTAATCAAAGCCATCTTGATTTTATCAAAAGGGCTGATCTGGCGCTGTATAAAGCCAAAAATGCAGGGCGTAACCGTTACGCACTCGCTGACACGCCACTCAATGACACTAATTTAAGCATCTTGGCGTAGTAAAAACCTAACACACAAAACCCACATTCAAAGAAACTTCTGAAAATCGAAGTGGGTCAAACTGAACTCAGCCATCAGGTGATCAATGTCGCGCGGATATAAAGTTTGAGTAGATTCTCAGGTTCATCATAGACAATCCGATGACCCAAACGCAGATCGCGACGCATCAACCGAATCATATTTTCCAAGACCTTGTGAGAAAACTCCTCAGGACGACGGCCTGTCACTTCCGCCAATCGCTTCAGGCATAGGGAATCACATAATCAAGTGTGCCTAGGAGGATATTTTCAAAGCCAAATTGGCGCAGTTTAAGCAGGATTGCGAGCTTGTCATCTAACGTCTGACCGACACGATCACCAAAAGGATTCTCACGCAAGGAAAGGTCAATGAAATAAGGCTTGATAGCGCGTAGCTGGTCAATTTTATTGTGTGATTCAGAGGCTAAAGTCCGAACGTATTACATTTTTTGTTCAAAATCAGACATGCTCACACTCCCTGTGAAATTCAAGATTTATCGTGCTGTATTATTTGTTCAAATGAATGACGCCTCATTCACGGTAACACAATCATCCGTCAGCGCATCACCCCTCATTCTCAAATAGCATCAGTTGGCTCCGTACCGCTGAAGCCTTTTGCTTCAACTCATGTCCTTCCAACAATAGCAGCATTTCCTTCGCTTTCAATCCACCCGCAAAGCCTGTCAAATCACCTGATGCGCCAATCACCCGATGGCACGGCGCGATAATCGAAATCGGATTTCTTCCATTCGCAGCACCGACTGCGCGAACTGCTTTCACATTACCAATCTGTTCTGCGATATCTCGATAACACCGCGTTTCACCAAAAGGAATCGTCAGCAGTGCAGCCCAAACTTGTTTTTGAAATTCGGTTCCTGCGAATTCAAGTGGAATGTCGAAGCACGTTCGAGTGCCTGCGAAATACCCTTTGAGCTGTCTTTCTGTTTCGAGCAGGATGACGTTGTCTTCATCGGCAGTCATTGCGCCTAAACGGACGCGGGTGGGTTGATCGTCTTCCCATAAGATTGCTGCGAGATTTGAGCCATTTGCGACCAGCGTCAATGTGCCTACAGGAGAATCGACTAACTTAAACACATAGGACATGGTGAATTTCCTTTAGCCTCAAAACAAATCCAAATTATGCTTCTTCGCTTCCGATATTCGCGGCGCAGCCTCTGCATAAAACTCATCAACAGGCATGTCCTGAATCAACGATCTCGCCGTCCGATGATCGGCTTGCAGCCAATCCAGCCGCCGTTCAGGCGACACAATCACTAGGGAGCGCTTTTCATCTTTTGGTCGATGAAATCGGTTCATCAACGGATGCCGATCCGCATTCATCGTCAGCAAGGAAAACGACCACACCGTGTTCAAATGATCTGACCAGATATCCCAAATCGCTGCCACTGTAAATACTTGCTGATCCTGACGCGCAATCTTAAAGCGCACCGCTTTACCTGATTCATAACAGGGTTCGTAAAAGGACTGCATCGGCACTAATGCAAATTGTCGCTTCGCCCATGCAGCTTTAAAGCTCGGCTTGGTGGCAACGGTTTCGATGCGCGCATTGTAGGTGTATTTAGAGAAACTAAGATCATCAGCCCACTCAGGCACCAGCCCAAACATCGCTTGTCGCCACGCGAAACTCCCGTTGTCCGCAATCATTATTGGACAAAGACTGGCTGGATAGGCGTCTTCGACAAAGTCAAATGGCGGCGCTGATAACCGAAGCTGAAGCGCGTTGTCAGGACTCATGGGGTGGTAGTTGGTGCACATAATCACGGCTCTGGATGAGTGTTAAGCATCATGATGCAAACAAAGGCTGAGTGCAAATCATGTGCGCTGCAGGACGAGATTTATTAAATGTTTCCGCTAAATATAGACTTTTCTTTAAGACAACAAAAAAGCCTAGTCATCTGTTGATGACTAGGCTTTTTTGACTTACCGCAATTCTGGGAGAATGGTGGAGCCTAGCGGGATCGAACCGCTGACCTCTACAATGCCATTGTAGCGCTCTACCAACTGAGCTAAGGCCCCCATGCAGGCGCACATGTTAGGGATTCATGTCCGCACTGTCAATTGCTTAGGCTGGTTTTTCACCATCTTCATCAGCAATTTTTGGTTCAGCAAGCTGAATATCCAGTTTTTGCCATTCAGAAGTCTCTTTCTTGCTGACACCACCGAGGATTTCAACCGCCTGACGTAAGCGCGCATAAGTCAAATCCGCACCCAAAATCGCCATGGATTCCATCACAGGCGTAGAACTCGAACTGCCAGCAATTGCGATGAAGAACGGAGGCATAAACTCGCGTAGTTTGATCTGCATTTGTTCAGATAAAGTCATCAGTGTCGCTTTAACCGTCTCTTCATTCCATAGCATCAGTTTTTCTAAGCGCCACAAGGACAGTTGCAGCACCTGACGGACTTGATCTGGAGTCAGTTTTTTATGTGCGAATGATTCAGCGGTCAAAGCTGCACTGGCCTTCGGTGTGCCATTGAAGAAGAAACCCGCCCAATCCGCCGCATCAGACAATGTATTGATACGCGGTTGAATGGCGGCGGTGATTTTTTCCAATTGATCACGATTACCGCGCCAAGACAGGATTTTATCCAACAATGCCGCAGGCGATAAATCACGAATCCACAGACCATTCAGCCAAGTGAGTTTTTCAACATCAAAAATCGGCCCGCCGAGCGATACACGTGAAACGTCAAAGTGTTCGATCATCTCAGCCAAAGTGAACTTCTCGCGCTCATCAGGCATTGACCAACCCATACGACCGAGATAATTGACCAACGCTTCTGGCAAGAAACCCATATCGCGATAATAGGTAATGCTGGTTGGATTTTTGCGTTTCGATAATTTGGATTTATCAGGATTACGCAGCAACGGCAAATGGCACAGTACAGGCATGTCCCAGCCGAAATATTGATAAAGCAACTTGTGTTTCGGCGCAGAGGAAATCCACTCTTCACCGCGCAGCACATGGCTGATTTCCATCAAATGATCATCGACCACGTTGGCCAAATGATAAGTCGGCAAGCCGTCTTGCTTGAGCAAAACCTGCATATCGACTTGTTCCCACGGAATCTCGATCACACCGCGCAGCATATCGTCGATTTGGCAAATACCTTCTGTTGGTACTTTCATGCGCACGACGTGCGCCTCACCAGCTGCAACGCGCGTAGCAACTTCTTCCGCAGACAAACTTAAACAATGACCATCGTAACGCGGCGTTTCTTTATTGGCCATTTGCGCATTACGCACTTCGGTCAAACGCGCTTCGCTACAGAAGCAGTTAAATGCATGACCATTATCGAGCAGGATTTGTGAATGCTTGGTGTAAATATCACGACGTTCACTCTGACGATACGGCGCATGTTTGCCACCAACATCAGGCCCCTCCGCCCAGTTCAAACCCAACCAGCGCAAGGAATCGAGAATCATTTTTTCGGATTCAGGCGTTGAACGGGTTTGATCAGTATCTTCAATCCGCAAAATAAACTCGCCGCCATGTTGGCGCGCAAAGCAAAGATTGAACAAGGCAACATAAGCCGTTCCGACATGCGGAAAACCTGTTGGCGACGGAGCAATACGGGTACGTACAGTCATAATGGTTTATTAACAATGAAGTGCAAAAGATTAGGGCGAATGATAGCAAATGTGGCGAACTGATGCAGGGATAACTCATGTATTTCATGGCCGCTCATGTAGTGGCTCCCCTTGTGGGTGCCCTAATCGACTTAGAAAACCACATCAAAAGCGGGCGACCACAAGGGTAGCCCCTACGGGATATTTCAACAAATATGGATCATACATAATGCGTTTTCAAAAATTCAGGCAACGCCGCAATACTCGTCAATATGCCATCGGGTTGAATCGCCGACTGCTCTAAATATTGCGGCCTAAACTTCTCTGTTTTAACGAGGAAGCCCGCCATGCCATGACGCTGTGCACCGCCAACATCGCTGTCTAAATCATCGCCAATCAAAACCACTTGATTAGGCGCGACTTGGGCATCTGCCAGCACGCGATTAAAAAATGATGCAGATGGCTTGCCCATAATCTGTGCCATTTGCCCCGTCACATACTCCAAACCAGCGACATAGAAGCCAATATCTACCTTTAAATTGTTTTGAGTCTGCCAAAATCGATTCTTGTGTAAGGTAATCAGCTTCGCACCGCTATGCATTGCTGTAAATAATCGATCAATGAGAGCCGCATCCCACGCATCGCCAATATCATCAATCACGATAAAATCTGGCGTCAACTCATCACGTTCAAATTCAGCAAAATACGCCTCAATTGCCTGAGCAACCACAGGCCAGACTTTTAATCTGCGTCCGAATTGCTGCTGTAATGTGCGGAGTTCTAAAACGGGTGCGCTGATCAGCTCATTAATATTCAGACTAAAACCCATGCGCTCTAATTGCTCATGCAGATCAGCTCGCGGACGTGTCGTGGTATTGGTCAAAAATCGTAAGGCATAGCCTTGTTGACGTAATCGATTACCGCTTCAACCGCACCATCAATCACTTGATGATCAATATAAAGCGTTCCATCCAGATCCAATATAACCAAGCGAATCGATTTCATTTGAGCGACCTCAACAAAATGGCTGGACTGATCCAGCCTTATTCAACGTCTCAATCCACCAAATTGGTATCAATCGCAATATTCCCCGTCAGAATTTTATGCACTGGGCATGCATTCGCCACTTGCAGCAATCGCTCGCGTTGCTCGGTATCCAACTCACCGCGCAAAATAATATGACGGACAATTTGATTACCATCGGCAGGCTTACCATTCGGATTGTATTCAAGATTGACCTCAACGCCAGTCAATGGCCACGCTTTGCGTTTGGCATACATTGACAAGGTAATTGACGTACATGCCCCTAAACTCGACAGTAACAATTGCACGGGTGTAGGGCCTACATTTGCGCCACCATCCAATACTGATTCATCGGCAAACCACCGATGGACGCCATCCACAATCGTGACGGTATAAGGGATATCTTCAATACTCGCGGTAACTTTTGGAAAAGCTGAAGCGATGAGACTCATTGTGTTTTCCTTATGACATTTATCATGAAATTAAAACCTTTAAACGACTTACGACATCTCACTTAATTGAATTCGCTTTAATTGCGCCTGCAAAGCGGCAATCTCATCCAGTAAATCCAACGCCAACGCAACACCCGAAGCATTGACCTCCAGATCACGCGTTAAGCGCAACGCCAGCCGTGCACGACGCAATGACTGCCCCGTAAAACGCCACTCTTGCGGCGCTTGACCGATGGGTTCCAACACACCTTCCACCACCCACACTTGCACTTGTTCAAGCGGCGCTTGGCACGCGCGACAGAGTTCATGCACAGTCAAATGCACGTCTTCCTCAACCACTACACCTTGCAGTAACGACTGACGATATTCATTCATGATCAATCCTCCTTAATGGTTCGGAAAATGGAGACGTGGATTAAAATCAAAAGCCGCCGCCATGGTGCGATAAGCCTCTTTTTCTGGCTCACTATGGGCCGGCGGTAATCCGATTTCTAGCACGGCATATTGATCCCCCGCAGGACTATTTGCCGATCCGCTGGGAATCCCTTTACCTTTGAGTCGCAGTTTTTTACCCGCTGTGGAATGCGGTGGAATCGTCAGCGACACCGAACCTTCTGGCGTCGGCACATTGACCGTTGCACCCAACGCTGCCTCCCAAGGTGCAAGCGGTAAGGTTAAATACACATCCCGCTCATCAACTCGAAACAATGCATGCGGCTTGAATTCAATCTCAAGAAATAAATCACCAGCTGCACCCGAGCGAGCGCCTTGCCCACCCTGTCCCGCCAAACGCAAATGCTGACCTGCCCGAATCCCCTTTGGAATACTGACATCCAAGGTGCGATCGGTCATGACCACATGACCTTGTGCATCGACGGTTGGCGTACGTAATGAAACACTGCGTTTCCCGCCGCGATAACTATCTTCCAAATCGATCAACACTTTAGCGTGATGATCTTCACCTTGTGCTGGCGCAGAATGCGCTCTGGATTGTCGCGCTTGCTGACCAAACAGCGATTCGAAGAAATCGCTGTGACTGAAATCTCCACCAAAAGCATTTTGACCATCGCCAGCACCACGACCCCTAAACTCAAAGCCTTCATTCCAATTCGGAGGTGGCTGGAATTGTTGACCGTTTTTCCATTGGTTGCCCATTTGGTCGTAAGCGGCACGTTTTTCTGGATCTTTGAGGACTTCATTCGCCTCGCCCAACTCCTTAAAGCGCTCTTCGGCGTCCGCCTGTTTACTGACGTCAGGGTGATATTTACGTGCTAGCTTTCGATAAGCCTGCTTGATCTCATCCTGTGTGGCCGTGCGTGGCACACCGAGGACTTGGTAATAATCCTTATATTCCATGAACCAAACTCCACTTTACACCGACTGTTTCTGTGGTTTTTTGCACTATCCAACACGCTGGGATCGCATCAACTATAAGCCTCTGATCTTTGAATGATCAAGAAAGAATTTGGCTAAATTCTCACGGGTCAGACCATCGATTCATCCAGCTATTTTTTATCATGTGCATGTGTGCCATACCATGATTGATGCGCCTGATTGAGTGTAAAGCGGATCACCACAGTGTAATGTTACGCTGTGTCTACAAAATGTCTCTTTGGATACTTAAGGAATGATTTTTCAGGACTATTGCCGCCCCGATTAATAGAAATATAGTCAACAATTTCAATGTATTAATTATAATTCAATATGCATATATAAAAAGATTGTTTCCCAGTATCAAACTGATACAAATCTTTAATATCTTCCTGCTAGTATGCGCCTCCTTTATTGCACAATATTTGCGCAATTGGACGATTTACTTTCCTGTATTCAACCACTTCTCTGTGCGTAATCATGACTAGACTGCTTGCTGTTCTTACCTTTTGGTTCCTGTGCTTGACAGGCACACAGACTTTCGCTGCCCTGCCTACTGAACTGACCGTCATCAGCTATCATGAAATCGCCGATAAAAAGAACGCGTTGATCCCAGAATACGCGGTATCACCGACCAACTTTGTCCGCCAAATGGACTGGTTGAAAAACCATGGTTATCATTTTGTCAGTGTCGATCAAGTGCTCGCAGCACGCGCGGGTAAATTGCCGCTGCCTGAACGCGCTGTATTAATCACTTTCGATGACGGCTATCGCTCGGTGTATACCAATGCCTTCCCAGTCATCAAGTTATTTAATGCACCTGCTGTCATTGCCGTGGTTGGCAGTTGGCTTCAACCAACCTCTGGCGAAGTGGTTAATTTTGATGGTCGCGCAGTATCACGCGATGAAATGCTCAGCTGGGCACAGATTAAAGAAATGACGGATAGTGGTTTAGTAGAAGTCGGTAGTCATACCTACGGCTTACATGATGGAATTTCCGCCAACCCGCAAGGCAATATGCAGCCTGCGGCGACAACGCGGATTTATTCTCTAGCCACAAAAAGTTATGAAAGTGAAGATGTCTATAAAAAACGTCTGTATACCGACCTTAAGAAAAACAATGATTTATTGCGCGAGCATGGCATCAGCGCACCTCGAGTGATCGCTTGGCCTTACGGCAGCTATAACATTGAGGCACGAGACGCTGCTGAAAAACTCGGCATGCCGATTGGTCTCACATTGGATGATGGCCCAAATACAGTTGCCACGCCGTTATGGAGTCTGCGCCGTATTCTGGTCGAAGGAAATATGAAGCTGAGCGATTTAGCGGATGAGTTGGCGATTCGTGATAAGAATATTACTGACCAAGATCGTCCACAAAAGATCATGCACATTGATCTCGACTATATTTATGACAAAGATCCTGACCAACAGGAAAAGAACCTAGGCCACTTGCTCGATCGCATTATCGCAATGGGTGTGAATACCGTTTATTTACAAGCCTTTGCTGATCCTGATGCCGATGGTTCTGCCGATATGGTCTACTTCCCGAATCGTCATCTACCGATGCGCGCGGACTTATTTAATCGCGTGTCTTGGCAAATTCGCACGCGCACACCCGTGAAGCGTATCTTCGCGTGGATGCCTCTGATGGCGTGGGACTTACCTGCGACCAACCCAGTCGCAAAAGATTTGGTGGTGACCGAACAAAAGCCGAACAGTGACCATCTCAACATGGGTTATCACCGTTTATCGCCTTTTTCACCACGCGCTCGCCAAGTGATTCGTGATATTTATCAAGATCTTTCACGTGCTGCACCGATTGATGGCTTGCTGTTTCATGATGATGTCACGCTGTCCGACTATGAAGATAACAGCGCGTTTGGCATTGCCCAGAATAAAGAATGGGGCTTGCCTGAAAAAATCAGTGACATTCGCAAAGACGATGATTTACTCGGCCGCTGGACAATTTTGAAAATCAACGCCTTAGATCGTTTTGCCAATGAACTGGCTGATTTGGTTGAAGTGGAACAACCGAATTTACTGACTGCGCGCAACTTATACGCGCAAGTGGTGCTCAATCCACAATCTGAAGTTTGGTATGCGCAATCGCTGGATAATTCATTAGCCAATTATGATTTCACCGCAATCATGGCCATGCCGTATATGGAACAGGCCAAAGACCCGAAAGCGTTCATGCAGCAGATGATCGAAAAAGTGAAACAGCATCCCAATGCCATGCGTAAAGTCGTCTTTGAATTGCAAACGGTGGATTGGCGCACCAACAATAAAATCCCCAATGCTGAACTTGGCGAGTCGATCAATAGTGTTTTCGTGGGTGGGGTTCAACATGTGGCTTATTATCCAGATGACTCAATCCAAGATCATCCAAGCACAGCC
>CAYJUB010000026.1:0-12267 GCA_964373145.1 uncultured Moraxellaceae bacterium | reverse complement strand
GGGTACGAAACAGTTACCAGCACGAACACGCGGCGTCACGACTGCAGGCAAATGTGCGAAACCGCGACGAGAGCGAACTTCGACGGTGTCTTTATCTTTGATACCTAGCGCAGCTGCATCTTCTGGATGAATCTCAACGAAAGGATTTGGATTCAGCTTATTCAGCATTGGAATCTTGCCAGTCTTGGTCATCGTGTGCCATTGATGTTGCAAGCGACCCGTATTTAGCACCAGCGGGAAATCTGCGTCGGGCATTTCATGCGAATCAATGTGCGGACGTGCGAAGAAAGCGCCTTTCTTTTTAGGTGTTGGGAAAATCAGGCGAGGGCGTTTGCCGTCTGGTTTTTCATACGATGTTTGACTAATGCCATCGTTGATGTAACGAATAGGATTGCGGTTTTCTACACTTTCAGGAGAACAGGGCCATTGCAAAGGTGTTTCTTTTAATCGGGCATGGCTTGCACCACGAAGGTCATAGCCCGTTTTTAGATTGGTTGCTGCGGTGATTTCTTCAAAAACTTCTGCTGCCGAAGCGTAAGTAAACGCATCAGCAAAACCCATTTCACAAGCGATTTGGGCAATGATTTGCCAGTCGGGTAATGCTGATTCTGGCGGATCAATTGCTTTTTGCATCAACGTCATGTTGCGTTCAGAATTGATCATCACGCCTTCGGCTTCTGCCCACAATGCACCCGGAAGGAGGATATCGGCATAACGATTGGTTTCAGTGTCCAAGAACGCATCTTGAGTAATGACGAGTTCAGCTGCTTCTAAGGCATCAATCACTTTTTGACGGTTTGGAACAGTTGCAACTGGATTAGTGCAAATCACCCAACAGGCTTTAATTTCACCACGTGACATGCGCTCGAACATATCGACAGTGCCTAAGCCCATTTCAGTTCTGAGCGTACCTTGTGGAATCTTCCAAAGATTCTCAATAAAGGTACGGTCATCTTCAACCAGCACAGAGCGTTGACCCGGTAGGCCTGCACCCATATAGCCCATCTCACGTCCGCCCATGGCATTGGGTTGACCTGTCAGAGAAAAAGGGCCGCTGCCGAGGCGGCAAATTTTGCCAGTGGCTAGATGCAAATTACAAATGGCGTTGGTGTTCCAGGTGCCGTGGGTACTTTGGTTGAGACCCATGGTCCAGCAGCTTATAAACTCAGGAGCTTCGCCGATCATTTGTGCAGCTTGGCGAATATCTGCTTCTGGAATTCCTGTGATTTCAGCCACTTTTTCAGGAGTGTAATCTTCTAAAAATGCAGGTAAGTCATCCCAGCCATCAGTAAAGTCTTCAATAAATTCAGCGTCGGTATGACCATTTTTATGCAATAAGTGCAAAAGACCATTGAGCAAAGCCAAGTCTGTACTTGGTTTAATTTGCATAAAAAGACTGGCTTTGTCAGCGGTCGCATTTTTACGTGGATCAACAACAATCAGTTTTGCACCCGCTTTCACACGATCCATCATGCGTAAATACAGGATCGGATGACAGTCCGCCATGTTGCTGCCAATGACGAAGAATAAATCAGTATGATCAAAATCTTGATAAGAACCTGGTGGGCCGTCTGCGCCTAAAGATAATTTGTAGCCACTGCCTGCGCTTGCCATGCAAAGACGCGAGTTTGATTCGATATTGTTGGTGCCGACAAAACCTTTGGCGAGTTTGTTGATCAGGTATTGCGATTCAATCGACATTTGTCCTGATACATAAAACGACAGTGCATCTGGGCCATGTTCATCCATAATCGAACGCATGCGACGAGCTGATTCAGAAATCGCAACAGACATCGGGAGTTGAGCGCGCTCACTCTCGCGAGTCGGGCGTACAAAAGCATTTTCCATGCGGCCAGATTTGCGCAAGGCGAGGTGTGATGACGAGCCTTTAGTACACAGACGACCGAAGTTCGTCGGGTGAGTTTTATCACCTGAGACTTTGACAACTTGCCCATCTTCTACGTGGAGGATGATTCCACAACCTACACCGCAGTAGGGGCAAACGGATTTGATGTTTTGGCTTGTCATCATTTGTACCGCAGATTGAAGTCTGCCTGATTTCCATTTGATTCATTTACATATTGTAAATAATGCAAAAACTGCGCCATATTTTATTGAAGTACATATAGATAATTATAAAAAATCAGTAAGTTGGATAACAATCCATCATTAAGTGATATAATTTGCGTACGATCAATCACTTAAAACTATGCTATAAATAAACTCATCTATTAACACGTGAATTGGCACGTCCAAGAACAGTCATTATCGTTGTTTCATCGCCGTACTATTATTTTAAATAAGCTATGTTGAATCACTATGAATCTTTCAGAATCATTATTAACCCGTATCGAAAAATTAGTTGAGCAAGCCAGCCATGCTTTGCCGAAATTGCCTGTAACCCCTGATTTTACTGCACCTGCGTTTATTTGGCAGGGCAAAGGATTGATTCCTGTATTTGCCAAACAACCTGTTGGATTGAATGATTTATTAGGCATTGATCGGCAGAAAGAAAGGGTGACGCAAAATACCAAGCAATTCCTCGCTGGATTTCCTGCCAATGATGTTTTGCTCACAGGTGCGCGTGGTACGGGAAAATCGTCGCTTATCCGTGCGTTATTGAATGATTTTCAGGCTGAAGGATTACGGGTGATTGAAGTTGCACGCGATGATTTGGTGCATCTGCCTCAAATTCGTGCATTGATCAGTGACCGTCCTGAGAAATTCATTGTGTATTGCGATGATTTAGCTTTTAACGCGGAAGATGAAAACTATCGTGCGCTGAAAAGTGCATTAGATGGTTCAGTGCAGTCGAGTTCGGGCAATGTATTGATTTATGCGACGAGTAATCGTCGTCATTTATTGCCTGAATTCATGCATGAGAATTTACCTGTGACGCGAACTGACGCGGCATTTAGCGGTGAAATTCATCCACAAGAATCGGTTGAAGAGAAGGTGTCTTTATCGGATCGTTTTGGCTTGTGGTTGGCGTTTCATCCGATGGATCAAGATACGTATTTAGAGATCGTGACACATTGGTTATCTAAGCAAAATATTGGCTTGGATGACGAGGCGCGTCGCGAGGCGCTGAAATGGTCACTGACGCGGGGGCAGCGTTCAGGGCGAGCAGCGGCGCAGTTTGCAAGGCATTGGTCGGGAATGAAGTTGATGGCGGCGAAAGGTAATTAATCTATTGCAGAGGTAGGGGCGTACCCTTGTGGTCGCACTCATCATGAAAAGCAGGCACCCACAAGGGGAGCCCCTACGGTGGGATTTTTAACCTAACCGTTCATCCCACATCTTTTGCGCCATCACCATCGCATCATCCATCGATTCCGCTTTTTTCAATGCAACTAACGTCAGTGCAAGCGTTCCAACAACTGCCTTTTCACCATATGCATGCTTAGCTTTACCTTGCCAAACTGCAACAAACTCATTTAAATCAAAAGATTCTTCCACATCGCTACGCGACTCGTTGAGCATGTCCCATTCAGTTTCGTAGCTCACGCCATCCTTAATACCCAGCACAAGCGTGCGTGCATCGGGATTACGTTCAAATTCACCCCCTTCACCTTTAATCACTGCAGCATTTTGATAACCCAAGCGGATTGCGGTGTGCTGGTGCGATGTGCGATAGGCTGGGTGAAAAATGGCTTGTAAGGTTACTGTGGCATTAAAAGGATTAATCAGGCGTGCCAAAGTATGTACAGGTGAACGTAAGCCCATGACATTGCGCAAGTCGATCATGTCGCTGAGTCTTGGTGACAAAATAGATAAAGGCAAGAAAGCAAAGTTATGAGCATCTAACGCTTTTGTGACATCATCAACCGATTGGCAAGCAGGAAAACCAAGAACAGGGAGGACATCTTCAGTATATAAACGATTAATCGTATGACCCGCCGCGCCATGCATAAACACGCGTACGCCAGATTTGGCCAAGGTCAAAGCTGCGAGTAAGAACCACGGATAATGGCGGCGTTTGCCTGCATAACTTGACCAATCTAAATCGACTTGAATATCTGGCAGTGACAATCGATCACGCGTTGCCGTGACAAAGCCTGCTAATTCATCCACAGATTCTTCTTTGACGCGTAAAAGCATCAAAAACGCGCCGAGTTGCGCATCGAGAACTTCGCCATCCAGAATCTGCCCAAACGCATCGAGGGCTTCTTCAAATGTCATTGAGCGGCTGCCACGTTTACCTTTGCCTAAAATTCGCACGTATTTTGCAAAGGGATGTTCAATATCTTTATATTGATTGGCTTGTGGGCGAGGTCTGATTGTGCTCATGACGGTATTTCATCCAATTAATAAGGCATCTCTATATTGTAAAATAGAGCATCGGTTCTGAATTAAATTATCAATCCATCATAACGCGGGATTGGTTTATAATCAGTATATTCGTTAAGCGTCGTTCATTTTTCCCAGTTAACGTACAACTCAAACTTCAAAGGATTTCCTATGTTGGCTCATGATGCTGATCTTGAACTATTTCGTGATAATTTCCGCCGTTTTTTGGCTGATCATATTGAGCCGTATTATTTGGGCTGGGAAAAAGCAGGCATTATGCCGCGCGAAGTCTGGAATAAACTTGGTGAGAATGGCTACCTTTGCGTCGATATGCCAGAAGAATACGGTGGCTATGGCGTGCCAACCAATTATTCGCTGATGCTCGTTGAAGAGGCTGCGCGTGCAGGTTACGGCTCATTATCGACAGGTATTTCGGTGCATTCTGAAATCACTGCACCTTATATTTTGCATATTGGTACCGAAGCACAAAAGCAATATTGGATTCCTAAACTGGTCAGCGGTGAAGTGGTTGGCGGCATTGGTATGACTGAACCAGGTGCA
This sequence comes from uncultured Moraxellaceae bacterium, assembly GCA_964373145.1. GTDB lineage: Bacteria > Pseudomonadota > Gammaproteobacteria > Pseudomonadales > Moraxellaceae > Aquirhabdus. The sequence goes on along the minus strand of CAYJUB010000026.1, from coordinate 7,416 downwards.
GGTTCTGACTTACAAGCGATGCGTACCAGTGCGATCTTGCAGGGTGATCATTATGTGCTGAATGGTTCTAAAACCTTCATTTCTAATGGCCAACATGCGGGTCTGATTATTCTTGCGGCAAAAACTGATCCGACAGCGCGTGCGAAAGGTGTGTCTTTGCTACTCGTTGATACAACACTTGAAGGTTTCAAAAAAGGCACCAATTTAGACAAAATCGGTTTGCATAGCCAAGATACTTCTGAGTTGTTCTTTGATAATGTTAAAGTTCCTAAAGATCAATTACTTGGTGTTGCAGGACAAGGTTTTGCTTATTTAATGCAAGAATTGCCACGTGAGCGTCTTGGGATCGCAGTGACTGCTTTAGGTGCGATCTGGGGTTCATTAGATGTAACAATTAAGTATGTCAATGAACGTCAAGCGTTTGGACAGGCGATCGGCAAAATGCAAAATACGCGATTCACACTGGCTCAAGCCAAAATCGATGCGCTAGCTGCTGATGCGTTTATTCGTAATTGTACTGAACAATATATGGAAGGTAAGTTGGATGTACCGACTGCGGCGGCGGTGAAGGCGTATTCATCAGATGTGCAATGTAAAGTTGCGGATGACTTGCTGCAAATGTTTGGTGGCTATGGCTATATGAGCGAATATCCAATTTCTCGTTTCTATGTGGATGCGCGTGTTCAACGTATCTATGGCGGCACGAATGAAATTATGAAAGAAGTGGTTGCACGTGATATTTTAGGTCGTTGATTCTGAAAAAAAGTTTGTTCATAAGACGACATAGCTCATTGAGCTTATCGAAATGTGCGGGTTAAGGTTACGCGCTTCGACAGGGTCAGCGAGCTGATGGTTTTTGAGAATGCTCTTTTCTGAAACAACAAAAAGCCCAGAAATTATCTGGGCTTTTTGTTGAGCACATTATTAAACAAAATCTTATTTGTTTGGATCGAGTTTGTCATAACCGATTTCTACACGGCGGTTTTCTGCCCATGCTGATTCGTCATGCGCTTCGTTGACTGGTTTTTCTTTACCGTAGCTCACAACATCAATTTGATCAGCACGCACGCCATTGGTCACGAGGTAGGTTTGTACTGATTTCGCGCGACGTTCGCCGAGTGCCATGTTGTATTCACGTGTACCGCGTTCATCGGTATGACCAGTCAAAACGGTGTGCGCTGCGCCGTTGCTGGCAAGGTAGCTTGCATGTGCGTTCAATACAGCAAAGTCACTTTGTGCAATATCACTGCTATCGAGGTCAAAGTGAACAACACGAGCCAATAATGCACGACGAACCTCATCTTGTGGGCCGCCGTTCAAACCGCCGTTGCCATTCAAACCACCGTTGCCATTTAAGCCGTTACCGTTTAATTCGCCATTCGCACCGAGACCCGTGGTGCTTGCACCGTCTACGCCATTCGCACCATTTGCGCCGACAAGTCCAGAAGCATTGGCATTTTTTGCAACGGGTTTAGACGTACAACCTGTGATTGCAAATGTTGCCAGTAATGCGGTTATTGCAAGGATTGAGAAGTTTTTCATGCTAAGTTTCCTTTGATTTTGAATGCTTAAATCTGTTTATAAGACCATTAATACAATAGAACGAATATGGTTAAAGTTGATTTCAAGCAACTGACGCCGCTTGAAAACATTGGTTGTTAAGTCAGAATCAGTTGCTAGGAGCCCATGAAGCTTCGCGAACTTCACCTGTTTGACTTGGTAAACGCATTCTAAAGCGTCCATCTGTCGAGGTAATCGACAGCAAACCACGACCAGCTTCACGAGTTGCATACACAATCATTTGTCCATTAGGTGAAAAACTGGGTGATTCATCCAATGGTGTTTGGGTCAAAATAGACATAATGCCTGAGTTTAAATCTTGAATCGCAATTTGGAAATTCTGTCCACTTTGGCGATGGACTAAAGCCAAAGATTGACCATCACGGCTAATACTTCCACGGGCGTTAAAGCTGCCTTTAAAGGTCAAGCGGCGCACATTACCATCATCGAGATTATAGCGATAAATCTGCGGTGAACCGCCACGATCAGAGGTGAAAACAAAGCTCTTACCGTCTGGTGCGTAGCGTGCCTCGGTATCTATAGCACTGTCATTCGTGAGTCTGCGTAGCTGTTTTGTTGCCAAATTCATTTGGTAAATATCAGGTTCACCATCCTTGGATGTGGTGAACAGCATGTGCTGACCATCAGGTGAAAAACTGGGTGCGCCATTCAAGCCCTTATATTGTGCAAGGATTTCGCGACTGCCAGAAGCGAGGTCTTGCAAGTAGATTGCAGGACGACCTGTTTCAAAGGACACATAGGCAATTTTTTTTCCATCGGGTGCCCAAGTTGGGGAGAGTAGTGGTTCTTTTGATGACAGCACAGTCTTTGGCTGTTGACCATCGGTGTCAGCAACTTGCAAGGTGTATTGACGTCCACCATTCACTCTGTCGAGTAACACATAAGCAATGCGCCCAGAAAAGTCGCCTTTAATACCTGTTAATGCTTGATAGATTTTGTCCGCAATCAAATGGGCCGCAGCACGCATACGGTTTGCTGGGACGTTAATGGTTTCACCTAAAATACGCGTATTTTTCTGAACATCAACCAGTTCAAATTGTACGACATAGCCATTGCCTGATTGGCGAACTTGACCGACCACAACGTATGGAATCTGAGCATTTTGCCAAACTGAAGGGTCAACTTCCTGACTGGTGGTTGGCCTTGCAGGGAGATTTGCACTACTTGCGAATTTTCCTGATCGTTGTAAGTCGCTTTGAATAATCGGTTGTAAAATTGAATCTGATGCAAATGGCACAATCGCAATTTGCGGTGCTTGATCAGGCGCTTTCACAATCTCAAGTTGCAACTCAGCATGGCTTGCACCGATTGGCAGCAAGCAAAACATCGCAAGTGATAATGCACTGGTTTTCAGAAACTGTACTCGGCTGTGCATGGGTTTTACTCCAAGGTGAATATTCGATAAATGGCTTAATTTAAAATTGATCATGGTGCTTTAAAGGTAATACTGGTTGATTTCACTTGGCTAAATACGTCTGAATCATCCGGAATTGGAACGCCATTTAAATTTCGTAATGCTTTAATGCTTGCATCGAAGTCATCGTTACCACTGGATTGAGTAATCACGACACTTGCAACTGAGCCATCCGAACTTAGGGTGAAACGTGCCGTTGCTGTAATTCCTGAACTTCCAGCAGGCACTCGCCAAGCACTCTTAATATGTGACTTGATTTGGGAAGCATATTTTCCAACACTATTCGCCTTGGCATTCGCGGCAACTTGGCTTTTTAAATTGCCGAGCTCAGCATCATCATTACCCAGTGACTGACTTAATCGACGTTTTGCATCGGCTGCTGATTTAGCTGCGGCTAGTTTGTCCGCTTTTTCTTGAGCGACTTTTGCGGCTTTCGCATCATTAGCTGCTTGTTCTTTTGCAGCTTTTGCTTTGGCTTCTTTATCCGCTTTTTCCTGTGCAAGTTTTGCATCTTTAATCGCACGTTCTTTCACAGCTTTGGCATTGTCGGCTGCTTCTTTTGCGGCGAGTTTCTTAGCATCTTCGGCCGCTTCTTTTGCGGCGAGTTTCTTAGCGTCTTCGGCTTGCTTCTTTTCTTGCAAACGAGCTTTGGCTTTCTCAATAGCGACTTTCGCTTCTTTCTCAGCAGTTTCTTTGGCTCGCTTTGCATCACGTTCTTGATCTTTTATACGCTTTGCATCTAATTCAGCTTTAATTTTTTCAGCGTTTAATTTCTCTGCTTCTTTCGCTTTTTTCAGTGCGTACTTTTGTTCAGTTTCAATTTGTTTTTGCTTAACAGCCGCCTCTTTGATGGCTTCTTGTTTCTCTAATTCAGCTTGTGCTTTTGCCAGCTCGCGTTTCTGCTGTTTGGCTTCAGCGATTGCTTGAACTTTTTGTACTTGAGCTAAGGCTTCTGCTTTTTTTGCCGCAACGGCTGCAATTGCAGCAGCTTGGCGTTCCGCTTCTTCACGTTGATTCACTTGTGGTTGTTGGGGTTTTTCTTCTACAGGTAAAGCTTGTTTAGCTGAACTTGGAGATGGTTCAGCAGTGCTTGGTGATGGCGGTGGAAGAATGACAGCCTTAATATGTTTTGGGACGGGGAGAGGTTTGATCTCTTGTCCAAACCAAAGTATCGCAACCACAATGACGGTATGCAGCAATATCGTCATCGCAAGCGGCACGATTTCTAGGTGATGAGGTTTTGTCATCCCATGCGGTTGTCTTGGTGAAACGGCGTTGATTGAATTCACGGTTTTGCTGTCAACATTAAATTAATTAAATCCATGATCTTAATTGCTAAAAAGTACTTACTAGCGTGGCGTTTTAGGCGGTTGTTCAGTCATTAAACCAACCTGTGGTAAGCCGCTTGACTGTAGTGTCGCCATTAACTTGATGACTTCGCCATAAGGTACTTTTTCATCACCTCTCACTAAAACTAAAAGTTGAGCGTTTTTAGCGAGCGCTTGAGAAAGTTCTTCATGCAGTTCGTCTTGAGTGACCTCGTGAACTTTTCCTTCACCAAACTGTACCGACAGCTTGTTGTTGGCTTCGACATACACAATTGCCGGTGGCTCTTTTGAGCTAGACAAAGGGTCAGTGACTGCTTTCGGTAAATCAACTGTGAGACCCGCAGTAATCATGGGTGCCGTGACCATGAAAATCACCAACAGCACCAACATCACGTCAATGTAAGGCACAACATTCATGTCGCTTTTTAACGGTTTTTTTGCCCGTGTAAATGGGCTGCCTGTCAGTGACATTTAGCTCGCCTCACGTTGCAATAGACCCGTCAATTCTTCCGCAAACAAAATGCGCTGCTGATAGACAGCTTCACTTTTTGCACTGTAGCGGTTGAAGGCAAGCACGGCTGGAATTGCGGCAAACAAACCAATGGCTGTCGCGATCAAGGCTTCTGCAATCCCAGGCGCAACCGCAGCGAGACTGGCTTGCTGAACTTGTGATAAGCCCATAAATGCATTCATGATGCCCCAAACAGTACCGAGCAAACCGATATAAGGTGATACAGAACCAATACTTGCAAGCAGTGGCAAACCTTGTTCCAGCGGCGTTTGTTGACGTGATAGAGAAACGCGCAACATTCTTTCTGTGCCTGCTAAACGCTCTTCGCGGCTGACCCCTTTTTGGCGCAGTTTGACAAACTCAGAAAAGCCCTCAAAAAAAATTGCTTCGTGTCCGCGTTTATTCGGGTTGATTTGTGCATTTTGAAATAGCGTTTTCAGTTCAGCACCGGACCAGAATACTTGCTCAAAGTGTTGATCTTCTTGGTTGATTTTCTTATGTAGAATCTCAAGTTTAGCAATCAAATACCAACCATAAACTGAGGCAGCCAAGAGGATGAGCATGACAAATTTAACAACAGCACTCGCATGGAGGATCAAATCAATAAAACTTAAAGATGGAGTCATGGGTAATCACTATACAAAACAAAGGGTTCAAATTAATAAAGTCATTGATCAAAACAAATTCGGTAAAACAAATTCAGGTGTTGCGGCATTTAATCTTTAAGCGCATTTTGTATCAAATCACGGATATTACTCGGTAAACGTCGTGGCTTTAGATCACCATTTAAGCAAGCCAGTTTCACTTTTCCTGAAGCGACAATAACGCGCTTGGCTACTCCATTGACGACATCATCACGTTCTATGCGTTGCAACAATACAAATGAAGCCGCACCAATCGATACCGCTTCAATCGTCACGATGAGCAAGTCGTCCATCAAAGCCGGTTGGTGATAGCGGATTTGTAGCTCATGCACGACAAATGAAAAAGATGAGTTCGGTAAATTTGGATTTGTGGCTGTTAGATCACGACCTTTGTCGCCAATTAAATAGTGATCAATCCCTTGCGAACGTAGCCATTCAGTGCGTGTCCGTTCCATGAATTTTATGTGGTTAGCATGGTAAACAATGCCACCTGCATCAGTATCTTCAATATAGACACGGAACGGATAGGAGAAGAACTTTCTATGAGGCATAAGGATTCGCATTCAAGGGGTTAAGCGACAACCACCGTATCATAAGCTGCATGAACACTTCGTTAAACAGCAAGTGAGTAGAGTGCATTATGGATTTTGGTAACGATCGTGTTTTTGTCGAACAGTTTGTCAAACAATGAATGGCACGTTGCAATTTTGCGTAACGCTTGAAATTACAATGACCACTGCCAACGTCATGCTAAACCATTGGCAAGTCGATCATCATTGCGAGAACTGCCATATTAGGCAGAGGCTTTAAAAAACACACCGCCATCAGAATGAACTTCAATGTCGATTTTGGTTAACGATTGATTTTTACATGGCCCAAACACACATTGGCCATCTTCCACTTGAAACAGCGCACCGTGATTTGCACAGATCAGAAACTCGCGATCCATGTCCATAAATTGATTTTCTTGAAATTCAAGACTGACGCCTAAATGCGGACAACGATTCAAGTACGCATAAAACGTCCCATCGCGCTGGGTGACAATAATTTCACCTTTAGAGGTATCAAAGCTACGTGCGTCACGTTCTTCAACTTGTTCAGTCTTGCAAATCATTTCCATCAAGCTATCCATCCACTCAGATTTAGTTCTTTAACGTTGCTGCTAGAATTTCAGCATATTGTTCACGGCGTAAACGTGCACCAAATTGACCCACCAGCGTTGATGCAACTGCGGTTGCCAAGTAACCACAGTCACTCAGCGGCAAACCACGGCTCAAACCAAACAAGAACGAGCCTGCGAACGCATCGCCAGCACCGTTGGTATCTAATACTTGTGGTACAACTTGTGGTGGTACAGCAATTCGAACGTCGTCATAACCAATCGTTGCGCCGTCACCGCCACGTGTCACAACGACTAATTTGCTTTGTTTTTGTAGTGCAATAATCGCGCCTTCAAGCGTTAATTCGCCCGTAAACATCAGCGCTTCTTGTTCATTACAAAACAGAATATCTACGCCGTCACCAATCAAATCAACGAGTCCTTCACGGGCATATTGCACCATGGCAGGGTCGGATAAACTGATTGCGATTTGAGTATTTTCTTGCTGACGAGCTTGCGCGCGCGCAGTGCGAACAGCATCACGGGCAGTTTGACTGGTTGCCAAATAACCTTCGATATAGAGGAATTTAGCGGTTTGAAGTGGCGCAAGGTCAACTTGGTCAATCGATAAATCGGTCGTAATCCCCAAGAACGTATGCATCGTGCGTTCACCGTCTGGCGTAACAAGTACCAAACATGTACCAGTTGTGCCATGGCCTTCAGAAATTGGTGAAACATGAACTGCACCCGCCGCCAAATCTTTCAGATAAAATTTGCCTAAATCATCATTTCCAACGCGACAAGCGTAGAACGCCAGACCGCCAAGCGCACTAAACGCA
>CAYJUB010000025.1:0-12624 GCA_964373145.1 uncultured Moraxellaceae bacterium | reverse complement strand
GATGCGGGAAATGTCTTTTTGCAAGTCAGCGGTGATTTGATGCAATTGAACCTGAATACTGCAATTCATGGAGCACATTTGACGTAGCGTTCCAAAGCCTGAATGCATTTCAGCTGCCGCAGAACGCGCCCATGCACGAGCGCGGACGTTTGCTGGCCAGACTTGTGGATATGATTCAGCCAGAAATTCTGTAATTGCCAATGTGTCCCATACTGTGATGTGTTCGGCAAGTAAACAGGGCACTTTTCCAGACGGTGAAAACTTGCGAAAGGCATTCCAATTGTCATCACCAAAAATGGCGATGTTTTCATGGAAAGGAATGTGAAGCGTTTTCATCAACAGCCATGGACGGAGTGACCAAGAGGAGTAGTTCTTGTTCGCAATAAAGAGCGTATACACTGGTATCTCCGATATAGGTGACTGATTGAACGTGTTGTTATTCGCCGCGAATATAACTCTGTAGTTGTTCAATCAGATTTTTCTGATCTTCAATCACGCCTTTGACTAAATCTCCGATGGAAATGAGTCCGAGCAATTTGTCATTTTCGATCACCGGTAGATGGCGTAAGCGATTGCTGGTCATCATAATCATGCAGTGTTCATTGGTTTGCTGTGGCGTCACAGAAAGCACATTGGCACTCATAATTTCATGCACTTGAGTTGCATAGGATGAGCGTTCCATCAGTGCGACTTTCCGTGCGTAATCGCGTTCACTGACGATGCCAACCACTTTTTCATGTTCAGTCACAATCAGCGCACCAATTCCTTTATCCGCCATCAGGGTAATGGCTTCAAGCACCGTCGCGGTTGGCGTGATGGTGTAGATTGCATGGTTCGGTTTTGAATTGAGGATGTGAGCGACTGTTTGCATATTGTTTTCCATTAAGTCATTGACAGGAATAATGATATTTATACTGATGTAACAACAACCTAAGCGCTCCGAAATTTTGTTCCGAAGTCGCTTTCAATTGTTTATAGCATAAAATTGCGCAAGATAAAGTGATTTATTATGGTAGTTTTTATTTTAATCGTCTTGCGTTGAATTGGACTGGAGTAAGTTGAGTGATTTCAGCCATGCAAATACATTAGTCAACACCTCTTGGACTTCGGATGCTGGCAGTTGCGTGGTGTGTTCTAGTTGTTCTTGCAGCACATTCAGTTGGATCGCTCCCGATGTTTGCAATGTTTCAACGATAAATGCCCACAAGGGATGTAGTGGATAAACATGGATGAGGAAGTTTTCATCGCGATAGACGAGTAAACATGTGGGTTGCACTTGAATGTCGTCATTGGTCGTATTTTCTGACCATGTATGCACAGGATATTGATAAGCCAAGATCCAACAGGTGGTTTTCAGTTGCAGATCGGCGCAGTCGTTGCGCCAGTCCACTTCCGCCATTTCAACATACAGCTCCATCCATTCGTATTGCATGAGTTCACGCAACCATGGATAGTTGCTGTGAATATTTTTTATCGGATTCAAGTGAATGGTGTGTTTTGGTGATGCTTCATTAGAAATATCGCGCTCTAAAAACTCTTTAAAATGCAGCGAAATATCATAGTAATACGGCGAGTCGCATTGACCACATTGGAAGAAGTTTTCAATCAAATCACGCCATAATGCGTTGGGTAATAAGGCTTGCGTGATTGGGTAGGTGTGTTCGACAAAGCTTTCGATATTATTAAAAATCAAATTTCGATAGGTATTCATGCGCTGTGCAGAAATATCATTGGGCAGCGCGTCTTTGTCGGGATGGCGAATCCAGTGTGTGAAGGCGAGTTGGTGCTTTTGAAATGGGAGAGATGCGGTGTTGTTCATGTCATGCGCTCAGGTCAATGTGGAGTGAGCGATTTGTTTTTAAACAGGATTTTTGTGTCTCGCGAATGTGATGAACTTCGTGTAATAAGACTTCAAGTTTTGGAATATTAAAATCACGCTCTAACAACGTTGGACGTACACCAATCGTGTCATAGGTAAATTGCAAAAGTTCCCAAACCGCTTTAGTAACGTCATCGCCATGCGTATCAATCAGTAGGGTGGGATCTTCATTGTCATGCCCGGCGATATGTAAATAGCGAACGCGTTCCGCAGGCATCGCTTGGATTAAGGCGCGTGCATCGGAATTATGGTTGATGCTATTCACATAGACATTGTTGACGTCGAGCAGCAGATCACAATCTGCGCGTTGAATGACTTCGCTAATGAACTCCGCTTCGGACATTTCTGCGGCTGGCATGGCGTAGGTAGAGACGTTTTCCAAAACCAAACGTCGCCCTAAAATGTCTTGTGCTTGAATCACGCGAGCAGCGACATATTTTGCGGCGTCTAAGGTCATGGGTATCGGCATAAGGTCATATAAGTATGAACCATCATGGGTATAGCTCAGATGTTCAGAGTAAATCGAAATTTGATGCGTATCAAGGAACTGACGAACTTGCTTTAAAAATTCAATATTGAGTGGACTGACGCCGCCAATCGACAGCGATAGCCCGTGGCAAACAAAAGGATAACGTTCGGTATATTCACGTAAATCACGCGCGTGACGACCACCCATGCCAATCCAATTTTCAGGTGCGATTTCAAAGAAGTCAGGCTTGTTAAGGTTTTCAACTGATCTTAGTTTCTGCTGGAGTTCCGCCATAAAGTCGCGGCGTAGCCCAAGTCCCGCACCTGTTATTCGACGGTCAATATTGTGTGGTTGGTAAGCGGTCACATTCAATATTCCTTGATTAAAAAAGTATTTCACGGCTGCTTAAAAATGAAATTAAGCAACCGCAATCAACGACTTATTTTTCGACAACCATGCCGTGTGCCATTTTCTTGCCTTTATCTGCGCCGCATTTTGCTTCGCCGCATTTGCCTTCTTTCATGCTGCCATGTTCAGCTTTGTGAACGTATGATTCAACGACCATACCATCTTTCATTTTTTTGCCTTTGTCAGCGCCGCATTTTGCTTCGCCACATTTGCCTTCTTTCATGCCGCCGTGTTCAGCTTTATGGATACCGCACTTCGCTTCTTTTGTTTTTTTGTCAGCACCACATTTCGCGTCATGGGCTTTTTTAGCTGCGCCACATTTTGCTTCTGCGGCTTTTTTATTTGCACCACATGCGGCATCGGCGGTTTTTGTCATCGGTGTTGTTGCATGGGGTGCTTCTGCGGCATGTGCGATACCTGTCAATGACATAGCCAGCATTGCAGCAATTGGGGTCAGGGTTTGTAGTTTGTTTGACATGGGAGTTATTCCTTCAATTTTGCCTTGGGAGATTAGTAGGCGTACGTCATTGTTGATGTGCGCTCCTAGAGTAGACGAAGCAAATCAGGATTTGTTACATCGATTTCCAAAAAAGGTATAAATATTTTTTTCAGTGCAAAATTATTGAAAAAAACTGTAATGAACTGACAACTCGCGTGTCTAAAGAGTACATATTCTTATTAAGTCGAGTTGTGATCATGAAACATTTCTGTCCACATCAAGCCGCTGCAACCGTGCATGCATTGCTTGATCGCCTGTCGAATCTTCTTCAACCTGTGGACGGATTGCCATCTTTGGCATTACGGCTTTTTCTCGCGCCTGTATTTTGGACAGCGGGGATGAATAAGCTCTCAGCTTTTTCTGATACTGTTCTTTGGTTCGGCGCGGACGGTTTGGGTTTGCCATTTCCGACTTTAATGGCAACGCTCGCCACTGCGACAGAGCTGACGGGAGCGGTTTTATTAACGCTGGGTTTGTTGACTCGCTGGATTAGTATTCCACTCATCATCACGATGTTGGTGGCGATATTTGCGGTTCATTTCCCGAATGGTTGGCAGGCGATTGCGGATCCGACTGCGCCATTTGCCAATATGCGTGTTCATGAAGCGGGTGATAAAATTCAAGCTGCGCGTGAAATTTTGCAGCAACATGGCAATTATGATTGGCTGACTTCGAGTGGTGGTTTTGCGATTATTAATAATGGTGTTGAGTTTGCGGTGACGTATTTAGTGATGTTGCTGGCTTTGATTAAGATGGGTGGTGGCAGGTTTGTGAGTGTGGATTATTGGTTGGTTAGGGTGACGAAGCGTTGAGGTTGAGAAATTTAGCGACACTGAAACTCAGTGTCGCATCGCCTATTGTTTTTGGCGTTGAGCCATTGCCATTTGGCTGATTTGCTCAATAGATTGAGCTGGCCAAAGTTTTTGTTGCCACTCTGTGTAATCAAATGGCTCGCGAAGAATCAAGCTAATGAAGCGTTCTGCTTGCACTTCACCAAGCGCCATAATGAGGGCTTCCACACCTTGTAATTTGATTTCAGTGTCAGTAATCATGTTTCTAGCACCTTGATGAAGTCGATAGGATTCATTGCGATGATTCGATTTAAAGTCGCTAATCTTTTTAGCAGTTTATCATCAGTTGATAAGAAATAGTCGGCATGTCCTTCGATTGCACAGGCAACATGTAAAGCATCTTTCGCTTTAATACCCGCAGCCACAAAAAAGCGTGCATTAATGAGTAGTTGAGGTGTTTCCTCAATATCATATGTTGATAGTTTTCGCCATTTAGCGATCGTTTGTTTACGTTCCGCAAAAGGATTCTGTGAGTTTTCAAAGTCTAAGATATATGACCAAATTAGTTTCAAATCGCCTAATTTGATACGCTCTTGAATATGCAGTTTTGATTCTGTTTCAATACGAACCCGTAAATTTGCTTGGTTATCAAATGGTCGATTAAACATGCAGTTATCAAGATAAACTTTCATAGGCTTGTGTGGTGACCTTTTATATTTAGGAAACCACGATACATGAATGCAGACTTAAAATAAACTAACGATTCTCAGCATATTTATGTTGTTATTTAGACAACCCATTCATCCACGCATCAATCTGCTGATCATCAGGCTCGACAAAACGATACTTCGGCAAAGTCTTGTGGATTAAATTCATTTGGCGCATAAAACGACGGCAATGACCGCAAATCGTCAAGTGCAGGCGAAAACTCATGCGTTGGGATTTAGTCATATTCCCATCGATATAATCACTTGAAAGATAACCAATATCTTTACATTTTAACATGTCAAACCTCCTCAACAGTCGCCTGTCGCTTCGTAATGCGACACCATTGCATGAATGGTGATTCGCGCCCGATGCAATAGCACCCGTAGATTAGACGCAGAAACTGCCAGATTGTTACAGACTTCTTCAGCGTCGAGCCCCATAAAATCCGTAAGCATCATTGCCATACGCTGGCCTTGCGGCAGTTTTTCCAAATGCTTTTCTAAACATTCTTTTAAAACATGGGCTTCGAGTAATTTGTCGGGTGAGTCATCCGTCCAGCCTTTAAAGGGTGTGACCCAATGCCCCGATTTAGAAAATGAATTTTGTAGTGGGTCTTGCTCGTCCATTAAACCTTCCAGAGAAACTTCACGGCTGGTTTGACGAATATACGTGTAGGCTTTATTGATGGTAATCCGTACTAGCCATGTCTTTAAGCTCGAACGATGTTCGAAGCTAGGTAATGCCGCCAGCGCCGCAATCCATGCCTCTTGAACAATATCATCCACAGCATGTGGACAAATGCTGCGTGCAGCAGCAGTCATCGCGCCGCCGTGTTGTTTCATGACGCTACGCAGGGCAGCGCGATCGCCTGCGTTGATGCGTGCTGCAATTTCGATTTCTTCTTCGTACATAGATGACTCGAAAGCAGTTTTTTAATGAATAATGAAGCACTTTGCAATGGGCTAGATTAGCAAACTGTGGGTCAGATTGCTGCATTCCGTAGGTTTTTATTCTAGTTCATTGAGCTTCGTTGAAATGAACGATATCAGAGATCCATACGCACTTCGACTCCGCTCAGTGATCTTGAAGGAGGTTTAACTGCCATATGAAAAAGCGAGACGGCATGAAACCTGTTAAAATTAATCATTCATTTTTACCGATTTTGCCTCATGTCAGATCCTCGTCCAAAAATCGCTCGCCGTGCCATTAGCGGTGTGTTCTTGCTGAATAAACCTCAAGGTTATAGCTCAAACGGTATTTTGCAAAAAGTCCGCTGGTTGTACCGCGCACAAAAAGCAGGGCACACAGGCGCGCTTGATCCATTGGCGACTGGATTGCTGCCGATTTGTTTGGGTGAGGCTACTAAGTTTTCGCATTATTTATTAGACTCCGATAAAACCTATCAGACCGTGGTGCAATTGGGTGCGACGACAACGACGGGCGATAAAGAAGGTGAAATTCTTAAAGAATTTGATATTCCAGCACTGAACGCACAATTGATTGAAAGCGTGCTTGCGCAATTTCGTGGGCCAATCATGCAAGTGCCGCCCATGTATTCGGCGCTGAAAAAAGACGGTCGTCCGTTGTATGAATTGGCGAGGCAAGGCATTGAAATTGATCGCCCTGCGCGGCCTGTGACGATTTATACGCTGACCTTGGATGCGTTTGATGCCACCACACTGACTTTGACAGTGAAATGCAGCAAAGGCACATATATTCGCACCTTGGCGGAAGATATTGGCGCGGCATTGGGTAGTGGCGGTCATGTGGCACAGTTACATCGCACACAAACCGCGTCTTTTGTGTTGGATGAACATAATACGATTGAGTATTTAGAGTCGCTGGATGATGCTGGACGGGATGCGTTGTTATTGCCAACGTATGCAGCGGTGGATTATTTGCCGCGAATGGATCTGAGTTTGGATGAAGCGGTTTTCTTTAGTCGTGGACAAGCGATTAATGCAGGCAATGCCGAACTCGGCGAGACACTTGCGTTTGAAAATGGTCGCTTTCTGGGTTTAGGTATTGTGGATAAGTTTAGAACGTTGCATCCAAAACGTGTGGTGAATTAAGAAAAATTAGTTTTGATAAATTCTAAAATAATAAGGATAAAAAATGAAAAGACAGTCTGTCGCAATCATCGGTGCAGGTACGGCAGGATTAGCGACAGCCATTGTTTTGGCGCAGCAAGGTCATGACATTACGATTATTGAGCAAGTGTCTCAAATGGAAAATGTCGGGGCGGGTTTGTTGTTGCAGCCTTCTGGTATGGCGGTTTTTCAACATCTCGGCGCATTGGAGCATGCCCTAGATCTCGGTGCGCCAATCGATGCATTACAAGGTTGGACGAAAGGTTCAATGCTACTGCATAGTCGCTATTCCGAATTTGCACCTCAGATCACAGGTCTAGGGATGCATCGTGCGTCGATATGCGATGTACTCATGCAACAGCTCAAACAATATGCTGTGCAATGGTCGATGGCAACAGAAGTGTTGGCGGTCACTGATCATCAAGATCAGATGCAAGTCGACATTTCGACGCCACAAGGCAAAAAATCTCTGACCTACGATGTGGTACTGGTCGCCAATGGCGCGCGCAGTCAGTTGCGTCCAAAGGCATGGACACGCTTCGATCAGCCTTATCCTTGGGGCGCGGTGTGGGCGATTGTGCCCGAGACGACGAATTTGGATTATCGGGTTTTACATCAGTTTTATCATGGTTCATCACGCATGATGGGTTTGTTGCCGACAGGATCGATTCCACAGGCAGCGGGACAACGCTTGACCAGTATTTTCTGGAGTTTACCGACTCGTGAGATTGATCAATGGATTCAATCACCCCATGCACAGTTGCAGGAGTGGCGCGCGGAAGTCCATGAGTTGTGGCCGCAAGCAGGGATGTGGTTAAAGGATAGCATTCACAGCACCTCGCAGTTTTTTCCTGCGCGTTATCGCGATGTGGTGATGTCTCGTTTTGGCGCAAATCGCTTAGGTATTCTTGGTGATGCAGCGCATGCAATGAGTCCGCAGTTAGGGCAGGGCGCGAATATGGCTTTACTGGATGCGTGGGCGATTGGACAGGCATTTGCCACGTCCGAAAATTATGCCGATGTTTGGACGCATTATCATCGAGTCAGACAGCCCTCGATTCGGTTTTATCAAACGATGAGCCGCTTATTAACGCCACTTTATCAATCGCATTCAAAGGGAAATGGCATGCTTCGCGATGCGTCATTCAAGTGGATGTACCGCGTCCCATGGTTACGTAAGCAAATGGCAGCGACCGTTGCAGGTGTTAAAACAGGTCCATTGCGCGAAATGAACCTTGATCATATTCGTCATCGAACTTAAAAAGGCATCGCAGAATGTTGGGGCGAACCTGCGGTCGCCCTTTTTAAGTGTAGTCAGGGCGACCAAAGGTGCGCCCGTACGATGATGTTAATTAACTTTTCTGACTTTTTGGTTTCATCATTTTGCTGGTCAGGCTGCCATTTTCACCAAACAGCTTTTCACGCCACATTTCAAGTAATGCATCGGTATCATGATGGCTCGGGTGAAAATTCGGTTTGAACCAGTCCAGATACTTTGGTAACAATGTCGAAAATACGCCTTTAAAACCAAAGATATAGTTGAAACCTTTGATATTCTGGCGAACGTTTAACAGTTGCCCATCTTTGGCTAACAAGCGTGCTTGGAATGCGAAAATCACGGCAAAGAAAATGACCGTCGTCGGAATCATGACGCCTGCACGCAGCGCGTAGCTACCGCTGACGGTTTGATAGACATCAAACGCGACATTTTTATGCTCATTTTCTTCGACCGAATGCCAAAGATACAAATTACGAATTTCTGGTGAAAAAAGTTCCATGACATCTTCACGTTTCAACAGCATTTCAGTGAAAATTGCGGTGTAATGTTCTAAGTTCGCCGTGACTGCAAGCTGAAAAATCGGTGGTGTGACGCGTTTAACCAGACGCAAGAGGTTACCCACATCGCGATCTAATTTATCAACAGGAAAGCCTTGCACGGTTGCGGCATCGTTAAAGGCTTTATGCGCGAGCGAATGCAACGCTTCTTGACCAATAAAACCTGAGACATCTGCTTTGAGCGCAGGATCGGTAATACGGTCGCGATAGTGACGGACTGCTTCAACAAAGAAAAATTCACCTTCAGGGAATAACGAAGAGAGTGCTGTGACGAAGGTGGTGAGGAACGGATCATTGCCGACATAGTAGCGTGGCACGTTTTCGGCAGAAAAATTGAAGTCGATTCGGCGTGGCGGAATCTTGGCTTGTGCTTTCGCTGCGGGTGCTTGTGTAACAACTTTGGCTGTGGTCGGGTCTATCTTGGTAATCGCGCTCATGGGAATATTTCCTTTGGTTAACAATCGTACACCAACATTATGTGACTAATAATCTGTGTGATATAGTTCTCCATACGCCATCTTTCTGTCACTTCACGCCAGCACAAAATTATGCGTTCATCGACATCATCCTCCGTTACGACTTCGCCGAAGATACTCGCGATCTATATTGGTCTATTGATCGATGTAGTTGAGCGGATGAATATCTCTGCTGAGGAGCTTTTAGACGGTAGTGGAATTAAGCCGGAACAGATTTCCAATGTGTATTGGTATGTAGACTTCGATGTATTTTCGAGACTTTTTGCCCGTGCCGTCATGCTGACCAATGAACCCGGTTTAGGTTTTCTGCTCGGTTTGCAAATGAAAGTGTCATGTCACGGTTTAGTTGGATTTGCCGCAATGATCGGCAAAGATATACGCGAGGCTTTAGAAGTCGCACAACAATTTGTCAGCGTGCTTTCGACTGCCTTTACCATCCGTTTAAGTATCGGTGAGGAAAATAGTAGTCTTTATATTCACGAAACTTTTCCTGAGTATTCTGTTGGCGATTCGGGTGTCATGGCGCTGGCGCTAGGATTTGCAATGATGGGAGAGGCGGTGACGGGTCATCGTTTAGAAGGCGTTGCAGAGTTCACGTGCAAGCGTCCAGATTATTTCTCTCGATTTGAGAACCTTATTCCAGGTCAGGTGCGCTTCGATCAACCGCATACGCGGCTGATTTTTCCGAATCAGTATCTCGATTTGCCCTTAATCATGGCGGATCCGTTGACTGCGCGTATGGCACGAGAACAATGCAAACGTGAACTGAATGCCATCACCAAAAACAGTAGCTTCAGTCGTTTAGTCGGCGAATTGGCCTATGACGAAGCTTTGGGTTTTTGTACCTTGGAAGACGTTGCTGACAAGTTGCATATGTCGCCGCGTACCTTACAACGTCAGCTTGCGCAGGAAGATCAGAGCTTTAGCACGGTTATTGACGCATTACGCCAACGCAAGGCGACTGCAATGTTGAAACAAAGAGAGTTGAGTTTAGAGTCGATTGCGGAAAAATTGGGTTATACCGATACTGCCAATTTCACGCGAGCATTTAAACGCTGGACGGGCATGACGCCTCGAAAATTCACCGATTAGTTTTTTTGATGTACATCAAAATATAAAAAACCGCCCAACGTCTGGATGACGTGGGCGGTTTTTTCATGCGTTACTTAAGGCTGTACCGGTGACGTCGGTTGACCCGTCAAGAACACATTGAAATTACGTTCTTGTCGAATCGGCTTGAGATCACCTAACGCTTCAATTGTTAAGTGCTTCGGCACGAGAATCATCAACTGTTCGCCTTTTTTGATTCGCGCATCTAAATCGCTATCATTCCACAATAAATAGCTTTGCTGTGGTTCAAAACGTAAGCCATCTTTGATTTGTGCCGCGCCATTATCGCCTTTAACTGTTTCCCAGTCTTCAACCCAATACGTCGGTTGCTTACGATCCAAGATAAATGGAATGTCGTAATAATAACGATGGAAGAACACCAGTTTAATTTCAGGTTTCAGCTCGGTTTGAAACGAGATTTGATCATGACTGGTTTTGTGATCGAGCCATTTTACAATCAAGGTGATACTGGTGCAAAGCAATAAGCTGGACAGTAAAGTGACTTGAAACGCAGTTAATTTATTTTTGTACAACAGCCAGCCAATCACACCTACACTGATGACTAAGAAGAGTGCAAATATAAATAATTGAACAAAATCAGAGTTGGTCAATTGACTGGCTGTTTTCGGGATATACGGCACGACCAGCAACGTAATCGCAATAAATGCAACCAAAACCAACCCACTCCAGTTTTTCAGTTGTTCACGATAGAGCACTGGGATGGTTGATGTGTTAAACATATTGTGTAAAACCAACGCTAGATAGATCGCGATGGGTGGCGTCACCGGCAGAATATAGCCAACGAGCTTGGATGGTGGGATGGAGAAAAATACCGTCACTGATACCGTCCACCAGACCAACAACCAAAAAATGGATTTATTCAGGAGTGCGCCTGCGGTTTTCCACGAATATTTTGTACCGATGAGTAGAAACCACGGTAAGAAGCTCACGACTAAACAGGCTATATAGAACAGCACAGGTTGTTTGTTGTTGAATCCTGTACCGCCAAAGCGGTCAAATTGCTGTTCAATAAAGAAATAATGCAGAAAATTCGGATACTTTTGCTGTGCAAAATATAGCCATGGCGACACAATGGCCAAAAATACAATTAAGCCCAGTGGATGGAGTAACGCTGGGATACGGCGCCAATGTCCTGAAGCGATTAACCATGGCAGAAGAATCATGCCTGGGATCAAGACGCCAATCAGTCCTTTAGACAGTAATGCAAGCGCCGCCGCGACATAACCTAAATAGAGACTTTTCTTCTCATTTTTGATGGCATAGTCCGCAAAGGCGAAGACGGTTAAAGAAATCCATGCCGCGACCAACAGGTCGTGATTGACATACTGACTACTGCCGTAAAAGATCAAACTGGTTGCCAATACCAGCACGCTAGTCCGCGCTAAGGATTGACTGATTTTTGCTTCCGCATGACGCGAAACGAACCAGAACATACCTAGCAGCATCACCATGCCAGCAAACACTGGAACCAGTCGCATCACCCAAATGTGCGCGCCAAATATTTCCATCAATCCGCCGCCAATCCAATGTAACAGCGGCGGTTTATGAAAAAAGGGAATGTCGTTGATGCGTGGTGTCAGCCAATCGCCTGATTCAACCATCCAACGGGTAATGTCACCATAGCGACCTTCATCAGGAACAGCCAATTGGCGGATACTGGCGGCAACGCTCAGCCAGAGCGCAATCACAATCAAAAAAACTTTATTTGAACGGATGGAAAACATAGTGTCTCTACTGTGTTATTTGCTGCGAGTGCCAGAAGTGTCGAACGCGAATTGGCGACTCAGGATAAAGGTGAAAACGGCTGTGACGATGATAATAAACGGCAAGCCAAGTTCAATACTGATCTTAGTGAAATGAAGCATAAGCAGTAGCAATGATTCATTCAAGATAAAACCGAATACGGCTACCAAAATAAAACGTGGCAACGTTTGCTGATGGGAGACGTCACCCACATCAAAGCTAAAATAACGGTGACCAAAATAACTCACCCAAAAGGCGATGACGAAGGCGACCAGATTTGCCCAACCCGCAGCGATGTCGTTGCTCGTTAAAAAAATCGCAATACAATAATGTGTGATCGCAGCTAAAACCCCAATCACACCAAAGCGCATGAGCTGACCAAACGTTTCAGCCAGATTTTTTTGCTTAGTCATGGGGCGTGTTCACTTTTTCTGCTGATTGGATCGGCAGAGAAGTTGCACCAGTGGCTTTCATTTCATGGGGTAATGCAGGGTTTTCCGCGTCAAATTGACGCGCCACGATATATTTTGGGCGGCCTTTGGTTTCATTGTAAATTCGCGCAATATATTCACCAAGCACGCCGATAAACAATAA
>CAYJUB010000024.1:0-12651 GCA_964373145.1 uncultured Moraxellaceae bacterium | reverse complement strand
ATAGCCTATTTTTTCACCAATATTTTGCATAAAAAAGCATCAAAACTACTGCAATACAATGCAGGTGGTGGTATCATGCCCCTCCTCGCAATACGCGATTCTTTTCAATTTTTAGTGTTCTATGTGCGTAATGCACCCACTGCTGCGATCTCTTCTAATCGTGCAGTATGAATATGATTTCGCTTCGGATTTTAAGCCATGAATATCAAGTCACCTGATTTTATTAACAATCCAACTGATGTTGCATTACGCCTTCATGTTGAGCGCGCTGTTCGTCACTATTTCAAGCAATTAGATGGTGCTGAGCCAGTACAAGTGTACGACTTGGTTTTGGCAGAAATCGAAAAGCCATTATTGTCAGTTGTTCTGGAACAAACTCGTGGCAACCAAACTCGCGCATCTGAGATTTTGGGTCTGAACCGCGGCACATTACGCAAAAAACTCAAAGCACATGGCTTAATGAGTGAGTAAGCGGTAAAATATGCACGACTTTGAGGGCTGGTTTTCCAGCCCTTATTGTTTTTCACGGCTGCGTTGTTTGGTGTTCTAAGCTCTTAATGTATGTTGATCAATCAGACATTATCGTTGGGACACCCCGCTCCAGTCCGAGCATGCGAATTGCAGCTCAAAACAGCTTTCGTTTGATCATGCACCGCAATTGTTGCAGTTGTATGAGATTAACATTTCTTTTTCATTTATTTATGAAGCCCCGACTCAATCATGACTGTCTCTCGCGCCCTGATTTCTGTTTCCGATAAAACTGGCATCATTGAATTTGCCCGTGAATTATCTGCCCTCAACATCGAACTCCTCTCGACTGGCGGCACTTATAAACTATTGAAAGAAAATAACATTCCTGTCGTGGAAGTCTCTGAACATACAGGCTTTCCAGAAATGATGGATGGTCGTGTTAAAACACTACATCCAAAAATTCATGGCGGTATTTTGGCGCGTCGTGGCATCGATGAAGCGGTCATGCAAGCGCATGATATTGCGCCGATTGACCTCGTGATTGTGAACTTATATCCATTTGCACAAACTGTTGCAAAACCAAATTGCTCTTTAGATGATGCGATTGAAAACATCGACATCGGCGGCCCAACCATGGTTCGCGCAGCAGCTAAAAATCATGCTTCGGTTGGTATCATTGTAAACAGCAGCGACTATAGCCGTGTGATTGATGAGCTGAAAGCTGCCAAGACCTTGTCCCACGCGACTCGCTTCGATCTCGCTGTTAAAGCATTTGAACACACCGCGCAATATGACGGCATGATTGCTCAATACCTTGGCGCCCGCGTTGGTAAAGAAGAAAACCAACCTGCTGATGCGTTTGCACGTACATTCAACTTGCAATTGATTAAAGCACAAGATTTGCGTTACGGCGAAAACCCACACCAATCTGCAGCGTTCTATATTGACCCAACTGCACGCGAAGCGTCAGTGGCGACATCTAAACAACTGCAAGGTAAAGAGCTCTCATATAACAATATTGCAGATACCGATGCAGCATTGGAATGTGTGAAATCATTCGCGAAACCAGCCTGCGTCATCGTGAAACACGCCAACCCATGTGGTGTTGCGGTTTCATTAGATGGCCTGTTGGATGCTTACAACTTGGCTTATGCAACAGATCCAGAGTCTGCTTTTGGTGGCATTATTGCGTTCAACCGTCCACTCGACGTTGCGACAGCAAAAGCTATTGTCGATCGTCAATTCGTTGAAGTCATTATTGCACCAAGTCTTGAAGACGGTGTGCTTGAAATCACTGGCGCGAAACAAAATGTTCGCGTTCTGGTTTGCGGCCAACTGCCTGACATCAATGCACGTGTCGGTCAAATGGACTACAAGCGCGTGACTGGCGGCTTGCTCGTTCAAGATCAAGACTTAGGTATGATCAAAGACAGCGATCTAAAAATCGTGACTAAACGTGCACCTACTGAAGCAGAAATTCATGATTTGATTTTTGCTTGGAAAGTCGCGAAATATGTCAAATCCAACGCCATTGTTTATGCAAAAAATCGTCAAACCATCGGTATCGGCGCAGGTCAAATGAGCCGCGTCAATTCTGCCCGTATTGCAGCGATCAAAGCAGAACATGCCGGTCTGGATGTACATACTGCGGTCATGGCTTCTGATGCATTCTTCCCATTCCGCGATGGTATTGATAATGCAGCGAAAGTAGGTATTTCATGCATCATTCAACCGGGTGGTTCAATGCGCGATAACGAAGTGATTGCGGCTGCGGACGAACATAATATTGCGATGGTCTTTACTGGCATGCGTCATTTCCGTCATTAAGATTAATTCAAATGTGATGTAGGGGCACACTTTGTGTGCCTTCTTAGGATAGACCACAGGTCTATCCCTACGCCGATATATTCAAAACAACCCAACGATTTTAAGATTTTTAAGGGAACACTATGAACATTCTTATCCTTGGTTCAGGCGGTCGTGAACACGCGCTCGCATGGAAATGTGCACAAGACGACGCAATTGGCCAAATCTTCGTGGCACCTGGTAATGCTGGCAGTGCCCTTGAAAACAAATGTACCAATGTTGCAATCAATATTTTAGACAACGATGCGATTATTGCCTTTGCAAAAGCCAATGCAATTGATCTCGTCATCGTTGGCCCAGAAGCACCGCTCGTCAATGGTGTCGTCAACGCATGCCGTGCAGCCAATATTAAAATTTGGGGCCCAACCCAATTCGCAGCACAGCTTGAAGGCTCTAAAGCATTTGCTAAGCACTTCCTGAAACGTCATCAAATTCCAACCGCGTTCTACGACGTGTTTACTGATGTTGCCGCAGCGAAAGCCTATATTGATCAGAACGGCGCGCCGATTGTGATTAAAGCGGACGGCCTTGCAGCGGGTAAAGGCGTGATTGTTGCCATGACTGTTGCCGAAGCTTATGAAGCCATTGATGACATGCTTGCAGGTAATAAATTTGGTGATGCAGGTTCGCGCGTGGTCATTGAACAGTTCTTGGATGGCGAAGAAGCCAGTTTCATTTGCATGATCGATGGTCACAACATTTTGCCAATGGCAACCAGCCAAGACCACAAACGTATTTTTGAAAACGACCAAGGTGCAAACACTGGCGGTATGGGTGCGTACTCACCTGCCCCTGTGGTCACCCCAGAAATTTTCGACCAAGTTATGAAACACATCATGCGTCCAACCGTGGATGGCATGGCGGCTGACGGTCATCCGTACACAGGTTTTCTTTATGCTGGTTTGATGATTGATGCCGCAGGTACTGCACGCGTGATTGAATTCAACTGCCGCTTCGGCGATCCAGAAACTCAACCGATTATGATGCGTCTGAAATCATCACTGGTTGATTTGGTTGAAGCGGGTTTGAAAGGCAATCTGCCGAGCCATGCTGATTGGGACAGTCGTCCTTCGATTGGTATTGTTTTAGCTGCGGGTGGTTATCCAGCTGAAATTCAAACGGGCGATGTGATTAGCGGTTTGGACTACGTCAACGAATCATCAAAAGTTTTCCATGCAGGCACAACACAAAAAGATGGCAACACAATCACCAGTGGTGGACGAGTCCTCTGTGTTACAGCTATCGGCGATACCGTTTTAGAAGCACAACAAAAAGCGCTTGCGCATATCCAAAAAATCTCTTTTGACGGTATGCAATATCGCCGTGATATTGGCTATCGTGCCATTGCACGCGAACAAGCAGCAAAGTAACGATCTACTAAGCGCGACTCACAGATCACGAGTCGCGCTAACATCCTGTCTACTTTGGTAAAAAACCAAGCCTGAACAACTCGATTATCTATTGCCTCACAATAGTGCAATATATGATCTATACAGTCATGTTCATCAGATAGAAGTCATTGAATAACTTATCACTTCGACTTATGATAGGTACGACCTAATCTAGTGATTCAAATTGCTGAATTATTCGATGTCAACCGACTAACTATGTCACTTCTGAACCAGTTACTTTTTACCTGATACTAAGTTAACTTGGACTCCAATAAAAAAGTCCGCCGCTATTTATACGAATAAGTTGTATGCCCTTATTGAGGATAAACCACGCTTATGTCTGATGCTTCCAATCCCAACACGCGTAACAAACATAAACAGCATCATACCCTTGATAAGTTGCAAACCAGTGCATTTGATCGTCGGATGTCTTTAGCTAAGGCTTCTTTGCGCGCGGGTTCTCGCTGGGCGGGTGTTAATGCTGGAACCCTATTTTCAAGCCAAGAAGATAAAGATCGTAAACGCAAACAGGTGATGAGCGAAGAAGCGCATTATCTTGCGCATGAAATCGGCAAACTCAAAGGCTCTATCGTTAAAATCGGTCAGATGATGGCACTCTATGGCGAACATTTTTTGCCAGACGAAGTCACTGAAGCGCTGCATAGTCTCAATAACGACACCATGGCACTGTCATGGTCAGCAATCGAACAACAACTCAAAGTTGAGCTGGGCGACAAACTCAACGATCTCGTCGTCGATCACGCGCCGCTAGGCACTGCATCACTCGCGCAAGTTCATCGTGCGGTGAGAAAATCCGACGGTTTAGAAGTCGTATTGAAAGTGCAGTATCCAGGTGTTGCTGCGGCGATTGACTCTGACCTCGGTCTATTCCGCAATATGCTCAAGTTCACCCGCCTCGTGCCACAAACTCGCGAATTCGATGAGTGGTTCGACGAAGTCAGTGAAATGATGCACCGCGAAGTGAACTACCCGATGGAAGCTGCAACCACCGAACGCTTCTACGAACGCCTCAAAGATGATCCGCGCTACATCGTGCCGCAAATTATCCATGAATATTGCACCAAGGGCGTACTCTGTATGACCTTTGAACGTGGCGTGCCCATCAATAGCGCCGTCATGTTGTCATTGCCACAATCACGTCGCGACAAACTGGGCTCGGCGTCGATTGAAATCGCCATTCGGGAAATATTTGAATGGGGCGAAATGCAAACCGACCCTAATTTTGGTAATTACCTCATTCGTTTAGGCAATGGCAAAGACATTCCCGACAAAACCATTTTGCTCGACTTTGGTGCAATACGTGGTTTTGATCCGAATCTCTTGAAAGTTGCGCGTGGGCTGATTACTGCGGGTTACCATCATAATAAAGATCAAATGATTGAGGCCATGCAAGGCTACACCTTCTTTGATCAAATGCCGCGTGGGACCAAACCCGCGATGGCAGACGTATTTATGATGGCGACAGAACCATTTACATCACCTGTGACCAATCCTGATGCACCAACCAATGTCTTCGATACGGAAGGTAAATATATCTGGAAACAGAGCTTGCTGCATTCTCGCGTCATGCGCCAAGCAGCAGAATCAATGACATCACCTTTTTTCAGCGTGCCACCAAAAGAGTTTATGTTTATTAGCCGTAAATTCATTGGTGCATACACCTTTATGACCGTGATTGATGCACGTACCGATGTGCGGGCGATGATTACGCCATTCTTGAAATAAGCCATGAGTCAGTCAGACCTGATTATTCACCAATTTGACGGTCTGATTGATTACGCAACCAGTTTTCAGGATATGAAAACATTGACTGAACACCGTCAAGAAACCACCCCTGATGAACTCTGGTTATTGCAACATTACGATGTACTGACGCAAGGTCAGGCAGGTAAACCCGAACACATCCTCCATTCGACTCACCTCCCCCTTGTTCAATCTGATCGTGGTGGTCAAGTCACGTGGCATGGTCAAGGACAGCTCATTGCCTATCTGCTTTACGATCTCAATCGACTAAAATGGAACGTGCGCCAGCTCGTCACCAACACCGAAAATGCACTCATTGAATTGCTCAGTCTCTACGAGATTGAAGCCTACGCAAAAAAAGATGCACCCGGCGTTTACGTCAATGATGCCAAAATTGGTTCACTCGGTTTTAAGATCCGACGTGGTCGCAGCTATCATGGATTAGCACTCAATATTGATTGTGATTTGAGTGGATTTAAGCACATCAATCCTTGCGGCTATTCAGGATTGCGCATGACGCGACTGGTCGATGAAATTCGGATTCAACACCCCAACAAGCGAATTCCAACATTTGACCAAGTCGCTAAAAAATTAAGTGAAATCTTATTGCGCCAACATCAAAATAGAAATGACACGGAATAATTTGTGGCAGCGGTTTGCCAAAAATTTATTTCAAATTTAAAAATGGAGATCGCACATTGTCAGATTTTAGCTATAGCATTCCGGGTTTATTATTCCCAGCGATCTCATTATTAATGTTGGCTTATACCAATCGGTTCTTTGGACTAGCAAGTCTTACTCGTCAGCTCGTTGATCGCTACAAACACTCCGATGGCAATATCGATAATATTTATGCTCAGATCAACAACCTCCGAGTTCGGATTGCGCTGATTCAGTACAGTCAAGCAATGGGCGTTCTCAGTCTAATCATGTGTACCAGCAGCATGTTTGCACTGTTTATTGAACGGCAAAATGAAGCACGGATTTTATTTGGTTGCGCGATGCTTTTTATGGTGGTGTCATTAATGCTTGTTCTCAGAGAAATACACCTTTCTGTTCGCGCGTTGAATGTAGAAATTGATGAAATCTTAGACTCTAAACATTGAACTATGCACTTGTGAATAGCTAGATTCCTTTTTCTAAGACTTCATTTCTACTACCGCTTCTATAAATTTAAAGGTATACTTCCCTCCACTTTAGAGCAATTACTCTAATTTATTTTATCTTGACGGATTTTTCATACTGCTAAAAAAGGCATATAAAAAAGGAATCGCAATGTCGCTTTATTCCTTCTTGCAAAATCCTTATAGTATGAGATAAATATGAAAGCCTTAAGTTTTCGAACATTCATTATGATCTTTATGGATAGCCCAGCTATGAACAATCTGGCGACACAAAAAACTTCGGTTTCCTCAATTCAGCGCCTTATTCCGACCGCCCAAAAAGCCTATGTCGCATTGATGTTAGATACCATCGCGCGTGCGCTCGTATCTGCAAGCCAAGTCGATGGCGAACTCAAGGATGAAATCTCAGGATTTCCAGCGAATTTTATTATTCAAATGATTGTGCTGCCGAACGGTTCTCGCTTTAACCTGCGCGTACAAGCCAATAAAACACTCCAGCGTTTAGACAACTTTGATGGCAAGCCTGATTTATCCATTAAATTTAAACATTTGAGTCACGCATTTTTAGTGTTCTCTTTTCAAGAGAGCACATCACGTGCATTTGCCAATGACCGCATGATTGCCGATGGTGAAGTCAGCTATGCCATTCGTTTGGTCCGTTGTCTGAACAAACTGGAAGCGCTGATTCTGCCTAAACTGGTTGCTGAACTTGCAGTTAAACGCTATCCAACCAGCCTATCCTTAGGCGAAAAAGCCACCAAGGCAGCACAAATTTACGCAAATGTCGTATCGAGCTATGCGGATTTAATTCCTAAAGCAGCCCATCTTTTAAACAATCACTTGAATACATCACGCTTGAATAAAACAGGAAAAGGGAACTAAGAATGTCATCAAATCAACCTAAGTCATATTACGAATTTTTCTGTCCTGTCAAAGTTATTGCAGGGCATATGGCACTTGAACACATTCCGTTTGAGTTGGCTGCGCTGGGTGCAAAACGCCCGATGATCATCACCGACAAAGGCGTGCGCAGTAACAATCTCTTGGTTCCGCTTGAAGCGACGTTTACCGATACGGACAGTCAAATTGCCGTTATTTTTGATGAAGTTCCGCCAGACAGCAGCCTGCAAACAGTTCGTGCAGCCGCAAAACTGTACCGTGACAATAACTGCGATGCGATCATTGCGGTGGGTGGCGGTTCAGTGATTGACACCAGTAAAGGCGTGAACATTCTCGTCTCTGAAGGTGGTGATGACTTGATGAAATATTCAGGCGCACACAATTTACCAAAACGCTTGAAGCCTTTTTTTGTTGTGCCGACGACATCAGGTACTGGTTCAGAAGTCACTATGGTTGCGGTGATTGCAGACCCAGACAAAAACATTAAAATGCCATTCACATCATATCATTTGATGCCGAATGCCGCGATTCTTGATTCTCGTATGACGCTGACATTGCCACCGCACATTACTGCGATGACGGCAATGGATGCGTTGACACATGCGGTTGAAGCCTACACATGCCTAGGTCACAACCCGATCAGCGATGCATATGCAACTGCTGCAATTAAGAAAATTAGCGAAAACTTAATCTTCGTTCTCGATAATCCAAAAGATGCCAATGGTCGTCTTGAGCTAGCTCAAGCATCAACGATGGCTGGCATTGCATTCTCGAATTCGATGGTTGGTTTAGTCCACTCAATCGGTCATGCGACAGGTGCTGTTGCACACCTCCCGCACGGTTTGGCAATGAGCCTGTACCTGCCATACGTGCTCGAATACAATCTCGACACCAATGGCGACCGGACTGCTGACTTGCTGTTGTACCTCGCAGGTGCAGACGTTTACGCCGCAACGCCAGCCGCAAAACGTGCACAAAAAGCGATTGAGCATATCCGCGGTATGCGCGACACCTTGTACGAGCGCACAAAACTGCCGCGTACTCTGCAAGAAACTGGCAAAGTTGAAAAATCTCAGCTAACTGAAATTGCTCAAAAAGCGTTGGATGATGGTTCGATTATCTACAATCCAAAAGAAGCCAGCTTGGCTGACATCAAAGCAATTTTGGAAAAAGCTTGGGCTTAACAAAATCCAAAGTTTGATTTGAAATGGAAAAAGGATGCGCATTTTTTTGCGCATCCTTTTTTTTCGATAAGATGAGGTTAAAAAGATGTCAAATGCGTTAGACAGCTTTCGTCAAAATATCTGAATTGCTATGTAATTGGTTTCAATAGGGCTGCAACAGCCTCAAACCCCACCCAAATCTCGTCCATCGGCACAATCACATCCATTGGCAATGGCAACCGATGGCTATCAAATACCGGTTTCGCCCCACCCTCTTCCCACGCAATCAAATCAATATCCAAACGAATCACACTCGATTTACGAACGCGACCCGCAGCATCTTCGAGTTGATAAATAATTTTGCGCACCGCATCAACCGTTAGCTCAGCATCGAGCCGAACTGCCATATTGATATAATCGGCACCAACGCCTGAACGCGGCGGCAATTCATAATGAGACGAAAACAACACATCACCCAATTTCGCCAAACGAGCGCAGGCAAAATCGAGTGAAGATTGTGGTTGCTCGTTACTGCCCAGAGCTAGCCAATAGCGCATGGCGCTCCCGTATAATTTCGATACCCACTGCCTGTGCTCCCTTCACTGCCAAAGGTTTTTTAACCTTCACTTGGACAGTTTGCACCGCAGAAAAGTTATTGAGGATCAGCTCAGCCATTTTATTGGCGAGTGTTTCAATGAGTTGTGGTTTTAATGATTTGGTCAATTCAGCGACTTGTTCAGCAACCAACGCGTAATTCACCGCGTCCTGAATGTCATCGCTCACCGCCGCAACCCGCGTATCAACAGACATCACCAAATCAATCAGCACAGGCTGCTCAATCTGGCGTTCCCATTCAAACACGCCGATCACTGCATTGACGCGCAAGCCTTCAATCAGGACTTTGTCCATAGCATAACCCTTTTGGAAACCTAAACGACTAAGCTAAATCACCTGAATGATCAATGGATTAACTTAGACACGGGGTCAGCGGCAACTAACTGCAATCGCGCATCACCAAACAAATCCATATGCGGTGTCAGCACCTGCATGAAACGATCAAAATACAACATCTGCTTCATCAGCAGCGCAAAATCGCTTGGAAAACGAATCCCGTGACGCTCACCAACTTGGACCATGTCCATCATGATCGTATTCAAATCGCCAGTATCACCAGAAATAATCTTCTGTGGATCAGTCATCAACAATGTTTTAAACATATTCTCAATGTCTTTTTGCAACACCTTCAAATCCACTTCACTGTGGGTCATGCCCATCTTGACCATATTTTCAGCCATGAGCGCATAATCAGTGGTTTGCAACGCCTGCATAAAGTTAATCGACGACTGCCAAACTTCTGGTTTTAATTGACCCACAATACCAAAGTCGATAAATCCAACACGTCCATCGGTGAGCAACATCAAATTGCCTGCATGTAAGTCTGCATGAAAACTCTTACACAACATCAACGACGAAAACCACGTATTCATCGCGACAATCAATGCCTGCGAGGGTTCTTTGGTGTATTTACGCATTGCTTCAATGTCTGTCATTGGCACGCCATACAGACGCTCCATGGTCAATACCGTACGCGTTGAAGCACGAGGATAAACTTTCGGTGCAACGACTTGCGTATTACCCGTCGTTGCTAAAAACTGTTTAAAATCTTCAATGTTTTGTGCTTCTTCAATGAAATCAACTTCGCGCACCATGCGGATTTTGATTTCATTGACAATTGCAGCCAGTGATGCAAATTTTAACTTTGGCACCAAACGTTCAAGCACTTTGGTTGCAAAATGCACAAAGCCTAAATCAGTGTAAAGAATCGTTTCTACACCTGGCTTTTGCACTTTTATGACAACATCTTCGCCAGTAATCAACGTTGCAGCATGAACTTGAGCAATGGACGCCGAAGCCAAACATTTTTTCTCAATATGGCTAAAAATTTCAGTCAGCGGACGATCAAACTCTTCGATTAACTTCGCCTCAATTTGATCAAACGGAAGCGGGGTTGTTTGATCTAAACAGGTTTGGAACGCTTCAACATAAGCCCGTGGAAACAGCGATGGCGAGCTGGCAATAAATTGACCGAGCTTGATGTAGGTCGCACCCAATTTTTCAAATGTTTCACGCATCAGCTCAGGCGCTGAAGGTTTGTCTTGTGCATAACGAATACCTGCCGCAGCCAGTACCAGTGTGGTTTCACCGATCCGCGCAAGGCTACGTAAGCTACTTTGTAGTGGATGAATTTCTGATGAACGTTCTGACATTCGAGACAATCCTAAAAAACGTGACTTTTAATAAAGGGACTTAAAAAACGACTTAATAATGATAATAAATATGTGACTTAATCTTAATAGCGAGTATTTTAAACAAAATAATGCGCATTACACTATGTCTATTTTGCACCGCACACTGGACAAGCTGGATCTTTTTGATAACGAATTTGGCGTTGAGAGAGGCCTAAACCATCCCATAACAGCAAACGCTCTGACAAATCCGTAATACCCATCCCTAAAAACAACAGCGCCGTATGGGCTTGCATCGCTCCCATCACCGCGGTGGTCGTCGCCAGTACGCCTGTATCAGCGCAACGCCGCGTATCTTCATCTGGCGCATCTTGGAATAAGCAACGATAGCACGCATGATCGGGCAATATCAGGGTCATTTGTCCTTCAAACCCGATTGCCGCCGTAGACAATAACGGAATTTTGGCGTCGACACAGGCTTTATTGACTGCATCTCGTGTTGCGAAATTATCCGAACCGTCCAGCACTAAATCGATATCTACGAGTAATGACGGTAAATTCTCAGCCGTCACACGATCTTGAACCGCATCAACTTCAATCCAAGGATTGATTTGATTCAAGGCATTTTTTGCCGCTAAAACCTTTGGCTGACCAATATCTTGTGCGTTAAACAAAGTCTGACGCTGTAAATTACTGTGATCCACCGTATCAAAATCAATGATGCGTAAAAACCCCAATCCAGCACGCGCAAGGCTCATCGTCGCAGGGCAACCCAATCCACCCATACCGATCATCAATACTCGCGATGATGATAACTTTTGCTGTGCGTCAATATCCCATTCAGCGAGTAAAATTTGACGACTAAAACGAAGAAGCTGTTCATCATTTAACATGTTAATGACTCGACTTGACGCACTGTATTTTTACGACCTAATGTGACGCGCTCATTACCCCCGTAATCACGAATGGTACGCACATCAACCAAACCTGCTTGCAGCATCAAATCACGAACCTTTTGCCCTTGGTCATAACCATGTTCTAAAGCAAGTAATCCATCGAGATTTAAACGCTCTGGCGCTTGGCGAATAATAATTTTCAGATCACTCATCCCTTCATCCTGCGCGACTAATGCCGTAATCGGTTCATGCGTCAAATCTGCTAAATGCACATCAGCAGGATCAATATACGGTGGATTACTGACGATCAGATCAAAGGTTTCTTGTTCAGGTAATGCCTGAAACCAACTTCCCTGCAAAAAACGTACTTTGGTTAAATCGTGCGTTTTTGCATTTTCTTGGGCAACGGTTAATGCACCTTGCGAAAAATCAGTTGCAGTCACGCTCCAAAGAGGACATTCACTGGCTAATGACAAAGCAATAGCACCCGTACCCGTGCCCATATCCACAACGTTAAGCATTTTACTCTTTGGTAATAATTCCAGAATCGTAATAATAACAATCTCAGTATCTGGACGTGGAATCAAAGTATCGCTTGTAACTTTGAGATTCAATGTCCAAAACGCTTGTTCGCCTAGAACATAAGCCAACGGTGTGCCTGCTTGTAGCTGTTGTTTGAATTTTAAAAATTTATCTGTTTGCTCAATTTTCAGTTGGAAATCTTGATAGGTGCGAATAAAAGTGTAATTATTATCAAGAAAATGCATCAACAATTGAATCAGTTCACGCGTATCAAGCGATACGAATGATTCAAGTAACAACGATTCTTG
>CAYJUB010000023.1:12276-12741 GCA_964373145.1 uncultured Moraxellaceae bacterium | reverse complement strand
GATATGGGCGCGCGAATGTTTGGTCTCATGAACTGCATGTATCCAGTGTTTGCATTTTCTGCCGCAATCTATAGTACACGAGACCTCGCACTTGAAGCTGAGTTTTTCCGCACGCTGATGCTGATCAATACGGCGGGCGCTTATTTATTCGGTTGTGCCTTGATGGCACTCTTCTTGTCATATCCAAAACAATTGATTCCGCCACGCTTCTTAGTCTTGATTCTCGTGATATTTGTGCCGTGGTATTTCTCCGACATGTACCAATTGCTCCCAGATCCAAGTTTGGGCGGCGATTTACCTGTGACGCTGGAAATGCTCCTAGCGATTGTGTTTGCGGTCTGGCAATGGTTCGCCAATCGCAAAGATCCCATGGCACGCGCAGCACTCCGCTGGTTTGCGGTGTCGGTATTAACCAGTTGTGGTTTATTTGTTTTTTTGGTGCAAAGTTCAGAACTCATGGGCATA
>CAYJUB010000023.1:0-12266 GCA_964373145.1 uncultured Moraxellaceae bacterium | reverse complement strand
TTGTACTGGATGGGGGCGGCACTGGCATTACTCGCATTGGATGCCTTTTTTATCCTTCACATTAGCCCAGCAATGTCCTTTGGATTAGCCTTGCTGATCTGTGGCTTGCTTTGGTTACCTGCACGCGGCTTGATTCAAAAACTGATCATGCCGCAGCGCAAGATGAAAGAATCAGAGTTATTCAAAAATATTATTGAGGTTTCATTTGCCACTTCAGAGCAAGAACGCGCCCAACGATGGCAACATCTCGTCAAGCAACTTTTCGATCCCCTTAAAATTCATGAGCCCGTCGATAGTGACATCACCGATGTCCGCATAGAGCAGCATGGTCTCGGCTTACTCCTCCCTGCGACAACCAGTGTGCCTGCGTTACGACTCGACTACCCATGGCAAGGTCGAAAGTTATTTTCATCCCGCGATGTCACGCTCGCCTCACAGTTACTGATCTTGATGCGGCAAGCGGATCAAGGACGACTGGCATATGACCGCGGTGTGGCAGAAGAGCGCGGGCGCATTGCACGTGATTTACACGATGATATTGGTTCACGGTTATTAACAGGTTTACACCTACAGGACATCGACCAAACACGGCATACGATTCGGCAGTCCATTGCAGAAATACGCACCATGGTCAGTGGCCTATCGGGCGGACAATTAGAATTAGCCGCGATTATGCTCGAGATTCGTCATGAAACAGATCAACGCCTACATGCCGCGGGCATTACCTTAGAATGGCCTCTTGAAGCCGTCGATCCGACGATTATCCTCACTTATCAAGTCTACAAAAACTACATCTCGATCATTCGTGAACTGATGAGTAATATCATCAAACACGCAAATGCAACCCAAGTACACGTCGAAGTTCAATGTGATCAACACCGCTTGGTGACCATCATCACTGACAATGGCACGGGTATCCGACCTGACTCAATCAAAACAGCCCATACTGGATTTGGTTTACCTAACTTATCACGGCGTATTGAAGTCATTCAGGGCAATATCACGGTTCAATCCACACCACATGGCGTATGTGTCCAGTTTGATATTCCTTTCCAACTTGAAAAAGCGGTTTAACAGATGAGCGAATATCGATGCAGAGTTTAGATAGCCATGCGCTGATTGTCGAAGACATCCCTGAAATAAATCAGTGGTTAACTGATATGGTACAGCATGTTTTTCCGAACATGACCATTCATCAAGCCTTTGATTTGCGCCAAGCAAGGGCGATCATCTCCGCGCAAAGTACTTATCGACTTGCGCTCATTGATTTAGGTTTACCGGATGGCTCTGGACTTGATTTAATTCATCAAATCGCAATTTCTCATCCTGATACCGTGCAAGTCGTTACCACGATTTATGATGACGATGCTCATTTGTTTACTGCGCTCAAAGCCGGTGCGCAAGGCTATTTACTCAAAGATCATACTCCTGAAATCTTTCAGCAGCATTTAAGACAAATCGAGTACGGCGTACCAGCTATATCGCCCAGCATTGCACGGAAAATGTTGGCGTATTTCCAAAATCATTCAGTGACAGTAAAAAAAAATCAAACACCCGCCGCGCTCACTTTGAGAGAAACAGAAGTCTTAGGCTG
Source organism: uncultured Moraxellaceae bacterium (assembly GCA_964373145.1). Classification (GTDB taxonomy): domain Bacteria; phylum Pseudomonadota; class Gammaproteobacteria; order Pseudomonadales; family Moraxellaceae; genus Aquirhabdus. Next base: position 10,672 of record CAYJUB010000023.1, on the reverse strand, counting down.
TATCGGTCGAGGGATGCGAATTGGTCAAACGGCACAAATATTACACATCTCCGAACATACCGTTTCTGGCTATGTGAAAGATATTTACCGAAAATTGAATATTTCTTCGCGTGCAGAAGCTGCATTAGAAGCAGATCGACGCGGTTTAATCTCATAAAATAAGGATGATTCATCGAGCAAGATACCTTTCAGTCGCGCAAACAATATGCGATGACATCCATATTGACGTCCAATGTCTCCCCTATTTAGGTGATATTCAACAGTGTACGAGCGCTGTTAATGCGCTTTGTTCAAATCAATCTGTTGTCAAACTCGCAATTGGTTTATCACACACAATATGGATTATGACTGGGATCAAATGAATGAAACAGTTCAAGTACAAACTCATTAGCACTATATGTCTGAGCACGCTTGCTTTAACTTGCTGTGACAGCAGCGATTGACAGTCCGATTGCCAACGCTCAGATCGACTTTAATGTAATGGCTACAACAAAACTGCCGCAGCAACATCTAAGGTCAATGGCATGCCAGCGTACCGCCCGCGAATTTACCATGTATCTCCGTTTATATAAAAACGGTACTTTTTAAAAGTGTGATTGCGACACAAACGACGCCATTTGCTCAATTCGCCTGTAGCATTTAATAACCGCTTATTGATTATTGAGTCAAAGCACCTCCCACTTAGAAGGTGCTTTGACTTTGATGCCTCTCATTCATCTAAATATTCGATTCTTAATCAATAAAACTATAAAAAAACAGCCGCATTGTTCAATTCATTACCCGCTTCCGATTCGAGCACTTTGTAAAACTCATTGAGTGTCTCACCGATCAGCTCAACACCGATCACCACACCCTGCTGGTATTGTTTCACCCTCAATTGGGTTGTCACCGCTTGGCAAATCGACTGCCACCGTGAAGGCTCAATCTTGGCGTTAATGCCTCGATCTGCAACGATCTCAACACGATGCTCACATAGATTGATATACAACAAGACGCCACTATTCAGTTCGGTATCCCACACCCGCAGCGATGAAAATAAATCCCGCGCGCGGCCTGTGGTTCCTTGATAGAGCGCCGTACTCAGTGGCAAATGACCTTCAATCACCACACGAATTTCACCCGCATGACCAACCTCAGCAATGCTGACCGCCTGTTCAATCGCCGTACGTGCAACACGATCAAAACGACGACCTTCAAGCCATGGCAAATAGAGTGATTGCCGAAACCAGCGACCAAAGTTCGCTTCATTGTCATCATTCTTCGAATGAATCGTCGGCATTGTCGCGTTTGTTACCATGAGCCTGATGCGCCTCCACCGCCAAAAGAACCACCGCCTCCACCGAAGCCTCCGCCGCCAAAACCACCGCCGCGACCGCCTCCACCCATGCTGCCTAAGATGCTTAAGAACGGCAAAACGCCAACCAGCAATAAAATAAAAACTGCACCGCCAAGCAACAGACTTCCTGCAAGTCCAGCACCCGTGAATAATCCAATACCAACCCCAGCAGCAGCTAGCCCTGTGGAACTCAGGAAGCGACCTAAGATCATTCGAGTAAATTGTCCAACCACGACCAAAACGATGAGCAGCAGAATCCAATTCCCTGACACAATACCGCCTTGCGATCGTGGATCATATTGCTGCTGGGCTTTCATTTGATCGGCAGCGGCCTTGGCGGTTTCTGGATCTTGCTGCAAAATTTCATCAATGCGATCAATACCTGCATTCAACCCTACAGCATAATTGCCAGCGGCAAACTGCGGTGTGATTTGCTCGCGAATGATTCGAGACGCCACCACATCGGGAATAATCCCTTCCAAACCATAACCGGTTAAAATCTGCATCTTACGGTCTTGCACCGCAACGACAATCAGCAAACCATTGTCACGCTTGGCATCACCCAACTTCCATGCGGTAAATACACGTCCAGCATAATTAAAAATCGGCTCACCGTTGGTACTTCCAACCAAAATCAACCCAATCTGCGCACGGCCAGCATCGTGTATCGCTCTTAATTTATCACTTAAGCGTTGATTGTCCGCCGTGCTTAATGCGCCGATTTGATCCGACACAGGCTCAGTCAACGTCGTCAATGCAAGGAATTCACCGCTACCGGAATCGACCACTGGAGGAGTTTGTGGCGCGGTGGCTGTTGCACTGCTACTGTTCGGCAGCGGTGTTGTCACCAATTTGGGTAGAGGCGCAAGTGGCGTAGACTTCGCGACATTCGCTGCGACAATGACATCCGCTGCATCATCCTCCGCAGCGACAGTCACCATCGGCATACAAGCAAGCAATATTGCCAGTCCGAACGTGCAAATAGCTGAATGCGCAGCTAGAGCCTTTTTCATGCATTATGATCCGCTAAAATTAACGGTAGGTGCTTGAGAAACTTGCGCTTCATTCGCCACACTAAAGTTTGGTTTGGTGTGCATGCCTGTGACTTTCGCAGTCAGATTGGAGGGGAATTGACGTACGGTAACGTTAAACGTTTGCACTGACTCAATATAGCGATTACGTGCAACCGTAATGCGATTTTCAGTGCCTTCCAACTGTGCCGACAAATCACGGAATGTTTGATCCGCTTTTAGATTTGGATAATTCTCCGAGACCGCCATCAAACGGGACAGTGAGCCTTGCAACTGATTTTGTGCATCGATGAACTTCTGAAATGCCACAGGATCATTCACCAGTTCAGGCGTGGCTTTAATGCCTGCAACCGACGCACGCGCGGCAGTCACTTCAGTCAAAACTTGTTCTTCATGCTTGGCATAGCCTTTCACGGTGCTCACCAAATTCGGAATAAGATCTGCACGACGTTGATATTGGTTCAACACTTCTGACCAACTGGCGGTGACACCCTCATCTTGAGCTTGCAGCGTGTTATAGCCACAACTTGGTAGCGTGGTCAAAAGTACAGTAGACAATGCGATTGCAGTAAAGTAACGACGTGACATGATGTTGCCCCTTTAGAATTATTCAATCAATAAAATATAAACCTAGCTATAACAATAGCGCATGTTTCACATTGATTAGCGTTATCAATTGTTAACAAACCCATTCACCAATAAAAACTCGGTGTGGTCAAATTCTTTTTTACTCTGAACTTATTCTTATTTACTCATGTGCCCGTTTCTTTGTCATAAATTTTGAATGCCATGTTCTGAAACAGAATATAGCGCGCTGAGATTTCATGCTATTGTTCATTCAGAATGACTCTAATATACGAACTGCTCACCATGAACTCAACAACCTCTCTGACTGTACGCCAAAAGCAACCACATCTGCTGACTCGAATTGTTGCTATATCTTTAATCAGCGTATCGTTGGTCCACTGTGGGAAAAATGAAACGCCAAAAGAGCCTAGTCAAGTCAAGCACATCGAAACCAGTACCGTGACGATCGGCTATGTCGGGGCACTCACTGGCGCACTCGCACACTATGGTAAAGATGAGGAAAATGGCGTTCGCCTTGCGATTGATGATTTGAACACCAAAAAAATTGTGATTGCGGGCAAACATATCCAATTCAAAATTGAAAGTGAAGACGATCAAGCGGACCCACGTCAGGCAACCAATGCGGCACAACGCCTCGTTGATGATCAAGTCAGCGCAGTCATCGGCCACACCACCTCCAGCACCACGTTACCCGCCTCCATTCTCTATAATCGTGCAGGCATTCCACTGCTTGCGCCCGCAGTGACCCACCCGAAATACACCCAGCAAGCTTTCCCGTATGCGTTTCGCTTAATTGCCAATGACATTCAGCAAGGTCAATCTTTAGCGCAAATTGCGGTTCAGCATTTTGCCGCCAAAAATATTGCCATCATTGATGACCGAAGCGCGTATGGCGTTGGCATTGCCAATGAATTTGAAAAACACCTGAAAACATTAAACGGTAATCTGGTTGCGCATGAATCTGCCAATGACAAAGAAACCGACTTTAATGCCGTCCTCACACGTATCAAACGCAAAAAGCCTGACCTCATTTTATTTGCAGGCAATGATGGACAAGCCGCGGCGATGATTAAGCAAATGCATAATCTCGGCATCACCGCACAATTCATAGCTGGAGACGGTGTGAATACGCCTGAATTTATCAAATTAGCAGGAAAAGATGCAGAAGGCGTAGTCACGACCCTCCCTGGTTTTCCACTGGAAAAAATGCGGCTAGGGCTGGAATTTAAAAACCGCTTTGAGCAGAATTATGGGGCGATTCAATTGTATGCGCCGTATTATTATGATGCGATGCAGGTCATCGCCAGAGCCATGCAAATCGCGGGTTCAACCGACCCTAAAGTCTATGCAGAAAAACTCAAAAAAACCAATTACACAGGTCTCACCAATCAAATTGAATTCGATGAAAATGGCGATTTGAAAAACGGCAAGATCACTGCGTATCAGGTGAAAGATGGGGTATGGGTTGCATTGGAATCAAAAGTAAAATAAATTAATGATTTAATGTATTATTTTACATTCACGTAACCATACGGGCAGTTGCGGCAGTGATTGCCGCAGCACGTGCCGCGCTTAAGGTGAAACCAGCGACTAAAAACCCATAAGCCATTTTCGATGTCGTAATCCAATCCTTCGATGAGCGGCTGGTTTTGAAATTGACTCGCTTGTTCTGGTGCGGTCAGGTGAATAGCAACGGTATCTATTTCAAGACTAATCTTTGATTGAATGGCTTGAGTCAGACACTGCGGACACAAACAATCTGTTGTCGCATCAACGGCTAATATGTTCGGATAATCCATACACCAGCAGGGTGTTGACTCTGCCGCTGAACAAGTGAATATTGTTTGGCAGGACGAACAGTTCTTTTGCATGATTAACCTTAACAAACAATAATCCTACTGATACAACTCGGGGTGCTGCGCTTTAAGCTGATCGCGCATCTCCTGAATCCGTCTGACTTTTTCCTCTACTGCTTTAATCTCTTCTGGACTGATGCCTTCCTTTTTTGCACGCTCGATATCAGCTTGTAGCGCAGGAATTTCTTTGTCAGCAGAAGCAACATAGGCTTTGTATAACTTGGCATTCTGACGTGCCTCATATCGCGCATATTGCTTGGGATCATCGAGCTCCGCAGTGGTCGGTTTCTCACGAGCTGCAGTAGGATCAATCGGAGGTGTACGTGGATCACCATTTTCGCGCGTCTCAGCCATCGTCGTTGCTGCATCAACGGGCGGAAATGTGGCGGGATCAAGCATCGGCAAGAGTGGACTGTCTTTTTGACCCACGCCGAAATTATATGGAATAACAGGCTGATCGACTGACACCTGAGGCAAAGCCTGCTCTGGTTGAGTCGCTTTGATCGGGGCTGCCGGTACAGTTGGAGTCGCCCCATTCGGCTTTAGCCATAAAATTAAGCCGATCACCAGCAAAGATAATAGGCCTAATCCAATCAATAATGATTTCTTCAATGTACATGCGCCTCCTCTTCGTGAGCTTCCTCATGAGGAAATTGCATACTCAAGACAAGATCGGGGCGAATATGAATCTTCGCCTGACTCCAGACCTGTGCTCTCGCATCCAGATACTCCTTCATCACTTTTTCCTTGGCGATAGCCTGAGATGCCACATACCGGACAGATTCACTAGTGACAGGCTGATGGCTGATTTCTTTTTGTTCAACGAGCACAATCTCCCAGTTCACGGCTTCATTCGGTTTACCTGGCATCCGAATCGGATTTGAGACTTTATTCACTTCTTGAAAGAAGAGCAGACTTTGCAACCAATTTGAACCCTTCTCAGGATGCACAACCCACCCCAGATCACCGCCGTTTATACGATCATCCGCAATAGAATATTGTTTAGCAACGTCAGCAAACGCCTTCCCGCTCTTCAGTGCAGCAAAGGCCTCACGCGCTACTGCCTCATCCGTAGTGAGAATATGCCGAGCTTTCACACGATCGACACGAACAAACATATCCAGATGGCTCTGATAGAAGTCTTTAATTTCGGCAGGTGTGACTTGGCTTGCAATTTTTTTGAGATATAAAACATCATCATGGATGTCAGCCGCCACGCCAATATGAGCCAAATAGCCCTGTGTCTGTAGACGATCAATCACAATTTGCTTAAAAGTATTCGCTTCATCTGGTGTCAAACCTGAACGATGCTCTAACCAATGAATCGCATATAGGCGCTCCATTAAAGCCTGTGCGTGCTGATCCGTATACTCTTTATCTTTCTGATGAATCTGAAGTTTTCCTTGCAGATGCTGACTATCATACACATCCGCTAAAGTGATTTTGCCTTCTGTATTGGCATCAAAACGATATCGACGCAGCACGAGCTGTTCAGCAAATTTTCGACCTGCAGGCATCAAACGATATTCGAGCCTCACTTCTGGTTGATCCGATAGCAGCTTTTTCCAATCGTCATCAGTCATGAGATGACTCGCGGTTTGACCATAATTAGGTTGATCTGACCCAGTCCGTTTTTTTGTCTCCGCAATCAAATCGGGTCCAAAGGCTGCCACAATATTGGCAGACAATGACTGTTGTATTTGCACTTGAGGCGAATAAGCCACCTTACTATTCTCAATCAGATCGTCTGCCCCGAAGCGACTTCGCGCATAGGCTGCCAACAAATCATCATCAATAATACGTTGCAACACTTTAGTAGGAGTGGTGTCTGAATCACCTTTTTTGGCGATGACAATAAAACGATCTAATAAACGCTGACTAATCAGCTGACCATCAACCGTTGCGGCTAATCCCGCAGTTTTTAAGTCATAACTCACGATTGCAGAGACACTGCTTGACCAGACTGAAATAGATCCTAGCAAGACAACACTTGATACGCTGTGCTTCATCAAACATTTAACGTGATTTTTTAGAATAGAAAATTGCATAAGCCGACCTCTTGAGACATCCTGTACATATGGGAATTGGCGTATTTGAGCGAGTAGGACTCGTGAGAATAGTACAATCAGATAACCGTTGAAACCTGCATTTCGTGTCTTTAATCGCAATCCGAAATCCAGTCATTTACGGCTAAAATCACAAACTAGGTTTCTCAACCCTGACCGCATCTATCATGCTAAAAAAACGCCACCTTTTGTGACGTTTTTTTAACAAATGATCTCATCGATACATCATCGATAGACCAGACGCGATGCTTTAGAAACGTTCCGCAGCACGATTAAGCACTCGAACCACCATGGCGATTGCATGTGGAATCACAATGTTGGCTACATTTGAACGATCTGCATCATCCGTGCTCGATAACACAATACCACCTTGGGTATATGCAATCGCACCAGCTTGTGTTAGCAAAGGACGAATATCTGTTGCTGTAGCGGTCAACGGTGTCAAGTTATTGAGCGCTGATGTCACTTTAGTACCATTATTCAACGCTAAAGAGTCATAGTGATCTTCAACCCAAGTTTCCCAACCCGAATGATTTAAAGCAGATGTTGTCCACACATGGTGAGGCTGCAATAAGTCAGTCGTATGCATCACAAAGCCCAAGGTTTGTGCTGATGGCGCAGACAAAAATTGCTGGAACCAGTATTGACCTAAATTATCAATCGGCTGAAATGGGGCTTTTTCAAAATCCGCATACATATTACGCGTTGAATATCCGCCCAAACGATAGTGAGCCTCTGTCAAATCATAGGCATTGTACTTAGAGCTATCGCCAAACCAGGCTTTTAAATTTCCTTTTCCATCATCCAGATAATCACCATATAACCAAGAAGCAGCCATATTGTCGATATCGCCCCAGACTGTCAGCTTGTTATAGTTATAACCACCAAAATCATTGCCATGGACATCAGCACCTTGAGTCTGGTTTTGAAAATGCCAATAAGAAGTATATTTTACGATTCCTGAACCCGCACCCCAAACAGGTGCTTGCTGGCAATTACCAGTCGAAGCACCACACAAATAAGTGTCCGCAAAATCATCTACATCATAAGCACCTTGACCCAGCACCGTGGCAAACTGATCAATGGTATAGCCCGCATTAGTTGCGCCAGCCAACAACTTTGCATAGTTAGTGGTAGAAGGATTTGCCTTCATATAATTCACTGCATCAATAGCAATACGGCGATGTGTTTCTTGGGAAAATGCACTCGCATTCGTCGCCGTAAATAAAGCTGTAGCAGTAGCCAACAGCGTGCAAATGAATTGTCTCATGGGAACTCCTAGTACTGTGAGATAACGAATGCTTCTTGCGTTCCAGTTACGTAAAGTAATGAAATTTACGAAAAACAGACAATACCACAGCTCTTAATTACGGGAAATACCGCTTGTCAGAAATGATTTAGGAACTCATTGGTACCTATAATCGTGCATTAAAGCTCATCATAATTGGACATTATTACAGTTTAAATATTGATATTATTTACTTTTTTCTGGATAACTTAAAAAGCAGGAAGTGTTTTCGGCGTGTTTAGTTAAAGATAAGCGTTGATTGCAGTTGGAAAGCGCATAATTATTTTACAGTTGACAAAAAGGAACTTATAAGTTCCTTTTTTTTAGTTTGACTTCGTTCCGCAGCGCTAATCGACGAAGCCCAGCTTTCTCATTTTTTGTTCTTTATGCCGATTTTCCCTGCTTAATCTCTTGCGGTAGCATGCAGACTTCTGTGAATCCCGTTCTGACCACACCTAAAATACCGATGCGTACAATCCAAGTTTCATAGTCATGTAGTTTTCTTGGCGATGGAACACACTTAACCTCTACACCTGTCGCAGTACGCCACACTTCATGGTCTTTAGTTTGGAAAACTTTTTCAAACTGATAACTTTTCTGCTGACCCAAATGATAATTTAAAAGCATCAATGACTGATGAATAAAAAATGTCATGAATGACGTAAAGAAAAGTGGAACAAAAACTAAAGCGACACGATGAGTTTTAGCTCGCACAAGAATCGCCAAACATAGTACAGCGGTGATTAGCGCAATTCCCCAAATCAGATACTCGTATTGACCCCACGCGATGGTGATATTTGAGTCTATAAACGCGAAGAGAATACAGATCACCAAAAGTCCTACTGACGCATAAGCGAAGTAACCAGCTATTTTTCCTAGTTCATTCTTATTTTTCTGATGTTTATTAACCACTTCCAAAATCTTGGCGCGATTCGCTAACCCTACTTTATTCTTAAAGCAGGTCTCTAATGCCTGCTCCATAGTTAGGTTATCAAGCGGCTGCCATTGTTTACCATCTAAATTGCTAATCAGTTTTCCTTGTTGATCAAGTAAACATATTGTTGGCTTGTAGCTTTGACTATAGAAAAGTTCTAACATAAAATGATCTGGAATCAAAAATTAGGATAGCTGATCAGACAGAATATTTTCTAATTTTGGTGCAAAAATATAATCATTGCCTGAATACGAAATGCCTGCATCGGAAATGGTTAGGATAATTTTCCGACTTAACTTTATGTAGTAAATACGAAGAAAAATTAAACCTAGAATAAGTAGAAAGAAACCAATCCAACGCGGATCATCAGGATTTCGCGAAAAATACCAGCCTATGATACAAGCTTGGATAACAATGCTTGCTCTTGCCTCAGGGGTAATCTGGGTCTTCTTTGCTCTAAATCTATATTCCATTTCTTAACATCTTCCTTATATTTATTTCTTGGTTTTATGAATTTTCATACTCTATTTTGAATATTTTTTTAAATGTGAATGACCGCTTACCGCACTACTACAACCCTCCAACTTTATAACCAGCCCGATCAAGCACTGATTCAAGTCGATCAGCATCATACCCTTCGATAATTTCACTACCAACGACAGTCACAGGTACACCACCGAAATTACTCTTCTCAAAGTAGTTTTTTCCTTCAACTGAATTTTCAATATCATGATCCACATACGGCACACCACTCACATCCAAAGCTTTCTTTAAACGATTGCAGTAACCACACCAAGTCGCAGTATACAAATTGACAACTTCGCGCCCTTTTGGAGCAGATTGATTCGCTTGGACAAATTCTGCATAGTTTCTACTTTCTTGCTGTTTTTGCCACCATTGCCAACCACCCAAAAGGACGACTGCAATCAGTGCAATGGTTGTATATGGAAGTCGATTTATCATATTTATGAACTAAGTAATGTGCTTCAGTAGAGTTTAACTGTTCTGAAATCAGAAAGTAAAATTAGGTCGGAAAATCTAGCCAATAAAAAAGCCCATCATGGATGAGCTTTTTTGATTCAACGATTCAATATTAAAAATCTCAAATTAGATTTTCAAATAGTCCAAAATGCCTTCCGCAGCTTGACGGCCTTCCCAGATTGCAGTCACAACCAGATCAGAACCACGTACCATATCACCGCCAGCAAAAATCTTTGGATTGCTGGTTTGGAATGGGAATGCTTGATGTTCAGCAGCCGTCACACGACCTGAACCGTCCATCTTGACTGATTGATCAGCCAACCATGCCGCTGGGCTTGGACGGAAACCAAACGCCAGAATCACAGCATCCGCTGCCAGAATTTCTTCTGAACCTGGAATCGGCTCTGGGCTACGACGACCACGGCTATCGGCTTCGCCAAGTTGTGTCGTCACGACTTTAACGCCTGTTACGCCATGCGCATCGCCAATGATTTCAATTGGTTGACGATTAAACAAGAACTCAACGCCTTCTTCTTTCGCATTCTTCACTTCGCGACGTGAACCTGGCATGTTTTCTTCATCACGACGGTAT
>CAYJUB010000022.1:0-12923 GCA_964373145.1 uncultured Moraxellaceae bacterium | reverse complement strand
TCGATCATATGCTCGGTGTTGTCAGCATAATGATGTATCACAAAGACAGATGCTTTGGGCAGATCAAAATTTTGATCATCCATATATATCGCTCTAATTATATGAATCTAAAAAACTCATTCTGAAAGACTATTCTTATTCTGTGCCTTGGGCAACCCAAAAAAACAGGTAAAGTGTTGCGGCGGCAATCAACATCAGGGTTCGGTCATTTGAGTTTTTGATTCATCTGGGGATTCATTTACAGCGACAATCAGATCAATATTCTTGATTTCGATGCGATTGCGTCCACTGTGTTTGGCCAGATATAAAGCTTCATCAGCGGTTTTAATCAAATGGTGCGCTTCTACGGTTTCGCCATTCACACTGACTAAACCAAAACTGGCAGTGACTTTGATTAGGGTATTATTGTCAGAAAAAATCTCTGTCTCAGACAGTTGGATTCGGCAGCGTTCAATGATTTTTTGCGCTTCATGTTGATCTGCACCTGGCAAAATAATGACAAACTCCTCACCCCCATATCGACCAACGGTATCAATTGCGCGGATGTGATGTTTCAGTACTTTTGCCGCAGTTTTTAAAACCAAATCACCGGTTGGATGTCCCCATACGTCATTCACTTTTTTGAAGTGATCCAGATCTAGAATCACAAATGATAATGAGCCTTTTGTCCGTTCGGCACGAGCCACTTCGTTATCTAAAATACTTAAAATACTCATGCGGTTGTGAATGCCAGTCAGGGCATCGGTTCGGCTCATATAGCGAATTTTTTCTTCACGTTCGCGCCACCACATCAGCATTTGATCCGCCATGAGGATAATCGGAAAAAAGAAGGGTGCAGCAAAGAAAAAGACACTATTCATCCAGAATAAATTGCTCGCATGATCTGACGGCGGGATCATCACGGGGGCGTAGGGGAGTATGCCATAAGCCGTAGCGTAGCTCAGTCCAAGCAGGACAACGAGTGCGGTAATGGTTGCACCCCAAACTGCCTGACGATCCAGAAGAATAAAGCCAAAGACTGGCGCACCGAGAAGCACAAGACCCGCGCAGAAGGAAACCGTGCCAATGGTATAACTCATCGCCACTAAAGTTAAAGAAAAGAAATGCAATGCAATATGTTGGAAAATCAGGCCATTGGGTTTTGTTCGTCGCAAATAAAGCCCAGAGAGTAAAATGAACACTCCGACGATGATAAACCCAACCTCGATCTTCATGATGTCGATGGCTAATGGCACATTGACCAGTTTTTCGCGATCTGGACGGCTCAGAACATACAGTGACCAAAGTAAATATTGCCCATAAATGGGCAAGATCATCGTTAATAAAATCAGACCTTTATCAACGGAGCTCCACTCTAATGCTGCAGAAAGACGTTTACGCCAAACTCTGATTTTTCTGATCTGAGTCCCGACGTTCTCTTTGATGATGCGATGATTGAAATCGTCACGCTTATAAAATTTGGACATTGTACTAAGTGAACTTCCTGTTCCGGTTATTTGTCATGTTCGCTGGTTGATCAATATTCAAGTTTGGTGGAATGTATCAACGCACTGAATGGTTGCATCATAACCTAAAGTTGATGATTGATTCAGCACACGAAGCGCGAAATACGCCAAAGTGATCGGATTTGATTTGTGAGTTTTAACGCGTCATACGAACCAGTTCTTCGATATCCACCTCATCGATTTGGCTAGGGGGGATAAAGTCTCGCGCATAATCTAGCCACAAACGACTTTGTACAAAATAGATAAACAGATCTTTATCGAGATGATTATCTTGACTCATCTTCGCCATGATCTTGAGTGATTCTGAGATGGTTTTGGCAGATTTGTAGGGGCGATCTGTAGCGGTTAACGCTTCAAAGACATCCGCTACTGCCAATACACGCTCCTCAATGGACATTTGTGAGCCGATTAATCGCCTTGGATAACCATTGCCATCCATGCGCTCATGATGATTGGTCGCAAGATCAGGAATCCGTTGTAGATGCTTCGGCCATGGCAATTTGGTCAGCATAATGAGCGTCTGGACAATATGGTTATTAATCGCAAAGCGATCTTCATTGGTGAGCGTGCCACGACGAATGTTGAGGTTATAAAGCTCTCCGTTATTTCTTTGGTAAGGCGGTAATTGCATATCAAAGCCGTAGGTATTTCGAGGATCATCTTTTTCTACGACTGGTTTCTGTCCCTCTTCCCATGGAACAAGGTGTTCAGGCTTATCGGCCAATAATGGTTCAACCACAGGGAGGGTGGGTTGCGCATTGCCGTCGTCTCGCGCCAGTTCTAAGGCAGATAAACCAAGATGGTCATCAAAGTTCCTTAACCATGTCTGTTTTGCGATACGTTCAATACGTGCGACTGCATCATCACTTAAAAATTCACTGCCCACGTTACACTGCGCCACAAAGGCAAAGTCATCTTGTAATTGGGCAAATTGTGCATCGCGCGCCGCGATTGCTGTCGCCGTGTCTTGGCCTGCCAGTTGGGCATCCAGACAGGTAATTTGCGCATCACGTCGTAGGATTTCAAAACGAGTACGCACTTCGTGGATACGGTTATAAATCGTTTCCAGTTTGGTGGCTTTATCAATGATATGTTCAGGTGAGGTAATTTTACCGCAATCATGGAGCCACGCTGCTAAACGATATTCTTCACGCTGATCGCCTTCGCATTGGAAGTCAGCATAATGACCATGGGTTTCTGCGGATAAGCGATCCACGAACATCATGGCAAGCTTCGGTACGCGTCGGCAATGTCCACCAGTATGGGCACTTTTGATGTCAATCGCGTCCGCGAGAACGAGAATAAAGGCATCTAATAAGGCTTTCTGAGATTCAATCAGTTGGCGTGTTTCAATAGGAATCGCCAGCATGCTCGTCAAACGTTCACTAAAAATCAAGAAATCACGTGAGGTGTGCTCTTTATCACCGATGTGCTTGAGGATGACATGTCCTAAGATATCCCCGTTGCGTCCACGAATGGCAAAAGTTTGGCATTTTGCATTTTGATCAAAAGTGAGATTTGGTTCAGTGTGTAATCGAACCGCAATCTCATCCAGATTATCCTGTGGACCACAGGCAGCGGATTTATTCCAACGTTTTTCTTCTTGGCGATACAGATAAACGGCACCACTTTCGCAACGCGCTGCTTCAACAAAGAGTTTCAATACTTGATCAAGCATCGTGTCAATCTGAGGCTCGGCTTGCAAGACCTGACTGATTTGCAACAGTGCTTCCATCGTGCGACTGACATCATCCGTGACATCGGTCAGCTGAAAAGCTTCATACAGTAAAGTAAAATCTGGGGCAGGGCGACTAAAGTCGAAATTGGACATTTGTCTAACGCGTTGAATATGTTTTTCAAGGATTTTTCCGATTCGATGTCCGAGCCACGCACCAAACGCGAGTAGCAATAACCCCAAGCCAATCGCAATTAAAATCATCTGGCGGCTATGGGCATATAAATCCTGTAAAAGCTCTTTGGTTGGCGTTGCAATAAGGAGTTGCAAGCCTAGATCTTGATATTGTGAGAGCTCAATACGCCGACCGAGCCACTCTTGATTACTACTGCGATAGGACAACACTTGGTGCTTTGGCTGAAGCTGCCATAAACGCAACAACGCAGCATTTTCCAAGGTGTGCACTGTTGATAACTGTAAAGTAGATGATGTTGATGAGGATGTATTGGCTGCGATAATGCCACCGTCGCTGTCGACCAAAGCAATTTGGCTATTCGGTGTAATACTCACCTGTTGCAATGCATCCTTGATTCCGATCAATGGGAGATCCATTGCAACGACAGCGTGCGGATTACTGCCACGCATAGATAAGGTGATCCCCATGATCGGCGCATCAGCATAGAGATAAGGTTTTGAAATCGCTACGTCTGTTGAGTTGAGCGCATTGCCATACCAAGGCCGTTGCCGAGGGTCATACACATAGCTTGGATCAGGACGATGCTCAATGAGATTCAAGTGACGATCATAAAAAAATATTTGATGAGCGCGGGGTTCGCCGTCTTGACCAAGTGCAGTGCGAACTGCGAAGGATGCGCGTGCTGGTGCTTGATAACTTTTTCGTATTGTGGCGTGGTTCAGTGGGCTGACTAAAAAATAATCTCCATTATCATAGCCAATAAAGACTGCAGTCATAATGGGGTTGGCGCGCAAATCTGTGGCAAACACGCGCAAGCGTCGCATGCGTTCTTCGAGCGTGGTTGCATTAACGATGGGATCAAGCGCTAATACACGGAGTAGAACTTCAGCAGGAACAATGATGTTTTGTACGTGTTGTTCGGTAATTCGGCTAGTCATCTCTGCTTTTTCGGCAGCAGCGTTCAAGAGTAGTGTACGAGATCCAATCCAATTCACACCAATCAGCGTCACCGAGGTCAGTGTAATCGCGATGACCATCATCACAGCCATGACCACACTAATCCGCCATTTATGTCTCAACCAATGCATTATCCCTTGCATCTTTGTCCCATCGCCTTATTTTTGTCGGTGACACATTGAAATGTAGCAGTATTAGACGAGGCTTAAAAGGACTATTTTTAGTCGATGATTAGTCGTTTTTCGATTGGTTCAGAGACCAATGTCACAAAGTTTTGATATCAACATGTTGGAGTAATAAAAAAGCGCGAACTTCAAAGTCCGCGCTTTTTTATTAATCATGTTTTACAGCGATTTAAGTCTTATGCAAATGATGTGAAATAGCTTTCATCAAAGCCCATGATGATATCAGAGCCAGATTCGATCATTTTTGCACGGCTATCCAATTCAGGCAGGATACGAGTCACGAAGAAGCGAGCAAGGTCGATTTTCGCTTTGTAGAACGCGCCGTCTTTTTTGCTGGCTGCTTCAACAATCATGGCATACATGTACGCATAGCTGGTGAGACCAAACGCGTGCAGATAATCAACTGCTGCTGCATTGGGTTCGAGCGGATTCACTTTAGAGCGTTCGACAACATGCGTGGTTAATGTTTCTAAGGTATCCGCAGATTTCAGTACAGCTGCTTTCATCCAATCGGTTTGCATGGTTGCTGCAAATTCACGAATTTCAGCTAAGTAAGTCGCGACGAATTTACCGCTGTTTTTGGTCACTTTACGACCGATCAAGTCAGCCGCTTGAATACCGTTGGTACCTTCGTAGATTTGAGCAATGCGCAAGTCACGAACAAACTGTTCCATGCCCCATTCACGAATATAACCATGTCCACCAAAAACCATTTGCGCATCAATACAACCGTCAAACGCTTTGTCGGTTAAGAATGCTTTTGCAACTGGCGTCAGCAATGCAACACGGTCATTCGCTTTGGCTTTGGTTGCGTCATCGCTGTATTTGGTCATGTCTAATTGCTGTGCAACGTACATTGCAAAGCAACGTGCCGCTTCGTTATGCGCTTTGGTTTTAAGCAACATGCGACGTACATCTGGATGAACCAAAATGCTATCCGCTGGTTTTTCAGGTGATTTTACACCAGTTGCACTGCGACCTTGTAGACGGTCAGTCGCGTATTGAGCAGCGTTTTGATAGCTGACTTCAGATGCGCCGAGACCTTGGATACCCATCGATAAACGTTCGTAGTTCATCATGACGAACATTGCCGCCAAGCCTTCGTTTTCTTTACCCACGATGAAGCCTTTCGCACCATCAAAGTTCATCACACAGGTTGCCGATGCTTTGATACCCATTTTGTGTTCGATTGAACCTGGGCCAACTGGATTGCGTTCGCCAAGTGAACCGTCTTCATTCACCAAGAATTTCGGAACGATGAACAGAGAAATACCCCGTGAGCCAGCAGGTGCATCAGGTGTTTTTGCCAGCACGAGGTGGATAATGTTTTTGCCGAGGTCGTGATCGCCGCCGGTGATGAAAATTTTATTACCTGTGATTGCATAGCTGCCGTCAGCATTTGGAACCGCTTTGGTTTTGATGATCCCGAGGTCAGTACCTGCATGAGATTCAGTAAGGCACATTGTGCCTGACCATTCGCCGCTATACATTTTTGGCAAATACTGTTCTTTTTGTTCTTGTGATGCGTATGAATTCAATGCCATACATGCACCGACTGACAACAGTGGGTAGAGCATGAATGATGGATTTGCAGAGAAAATCATTTCGTCAGTCATGACGGAAACCATTTTCGGCATGCCTTGGCCGCCCCATTGCTCATCAGCACCAAGTCCAACCCAACCATCGTTTGCGTAGGCTTGAAATGCTTCTTTGAAACCTTTCGGTGTAGTGACTGCGCCGTTTTCGATTTTCGCGCCTTCTTCATCACCAGTACGGTTCAACGGTGTGAGGACGTCTTGGCTGAATTTTGCCATTTGCTCTAAAATCGCACTGACGGTTTCGCTGTCGATATGTGCGAGTTCAGGAGTTGCTTGCCAGAACGCATCTGCTTTAAAAACGTCATTTAAAATAAAACGCATGTCTTGTAGGGGAGCGGTATAGATTGGCATAGTGCACCTGACTTTTATTGAAGTGACAAAAAGTGACGGACTGAACTAAGGTGTCCGCCATTGATATATTTTGAGTGGTGGTATTGTAGCAAAAAGTGGTGGCGTGAATGTGCGGAATGACTGGGGAGTTTGATATGACCTTAAGCCATTAAACGTCGCCTAAAACCCAATCATATTTTTCCAAGATTCAAAATATCCTTGTGTCAGAAGCCATCCAAATGCACTGCAATTGAGTATCACGGTTACCCAGAAAACGCTTTGAAATTCTGCTTTCTTTGATTTATGTCGCAGTTTCTTTTGTGCTAATAAAGCACCGAGCCATCCACCCATTAAACTCATGATGTGTAAGGTACTTTCTTGGGTTCTCCATTGATTATTTTGTGCAGCAGATTTATCTACTGCATAAGTAATAAATGTAATAACACCTAAAAGGAGGTAAACACCCACGACGGATAAAGGAAGTTTGCCGAGGAATAATAGTGCTAATAAAACAATGCTAAATGTCATTGCAAACATTTGACTGAAACCAATCTTTGCATCTCTAAACGGCTTTGTTTTGTCTTTTTCATGGGCGTAACGTACATTCGTCGCATTAGCGCGATGTTGTTCATCTAATTTAATTTCAAAGGTCAACGATTCGCCTTCAGTAGGTCGGAGTGAGCGATTTTTGAATGCATTAATATGAACGAAGATTTTATCTTTTCTGCCTGGAATTATAATAAATCCAAAACCTTTATCGTCTTTCCACGTTGTTATTTTTCCTGCGTAGCGCATAGTGATGGAGTAGGGTATGTATAAGATACGAGTCATTATATATTTTGTGGGGGGATTGATAGTGCGTTTTTTTTTCACAATGTTTTTTTTTCTTGCTATATCGTTTTCCAAGGTTGCATCAGCTCAAGATATTCCATATAGAATTTTTTTGACAAAAAATGATTTAAATCTTAAAGGTACACCGAAAATTTTGAACATCACTAGTGGCCTTAAAGGGAAGTGTGAGTTCGATGAGGAGGGACATTTATTATTATCTATAGATCTCTGTACAGACAGTGGCATGGGTACAACAAAATTTATTTACGATCATGGTGTGCCAATAAAAATAGTCACGTATTCTGTAAGTCCAATTGATGAATCTGTGGGATCTATTGATAGAGTGATTGAGTATTCGAAAGATGGGCTTGTATCGAAAATGTCCAGATTTTGGCTTGGCGCAAGTTGGGGAGTTTTTCGCAGCTACCATGATCTGAAGGAGGGAAATACAGGGCTTGATATAATGACTTTTGCATATCGGAAAGGAGCTCAGCTACAAACAAGTTATGCAAAAATACTAAACAAAATTATTGTGTTAGGTTCCGATTTATATGAGTTTGATAATGAAGGTTTACTCCGAACTAAATGTCATATAAGTGGCGCAGAAGATATCCAAAGTTGTGATCAATATGTGGATCAGATAAAAAAACCAGTTGATTCACTGTCCAAATTTTCTAAAAATCTTCCGACCGAATATTTGAGTACTGCGTATTCAGTCCACTATGAGTATTTAAATGGAGTTCTAGTTTTGGAAGAGAGGGTTACAAAGGGAGTTTCTGTTGCATCCAGTGACTTTATAAGTCGCATTACGTTTTCTGACTATAAGTTTGATGATTGTGGTAATTGGATCAGTCGGCGAGTAGTAAGCAGTACAGAACATCCTGAAGTGCAGACTCGGGATATCACATACTTTAAGAAATGCTCTAAAAGTTGATTCCCCTTCGATGAGCTTCTGCGGTAATTTTATTAATCGAGAAGAAATGACATAGGCGCGCACACACTTTGCGCCTGTTTTTTCTGTGCATAAATTGGGCACGGTGAGTACTTGCTGACTTACTTGTTCCACGTAAAAATAATATTGATATGGTCTAAATCCTTATAGACCCGAAACGGATTCCATTCGATGACGTAATCTTTAATGAAGAATCCGATGGTCATTATTATCATCATCAAAACACTCCAGCCCCAGTGATGCATTGGCACAGCAAGGTCAATGCCCACGCCGAGTAGAATGATTCCAAAAAGGATTCCTGTCATCCCAAATGTAGATTCAGCACACATACATTGCATCTTGCGCTGAAGATCAGGCGAGTTTTTCTTTTGCTGAGAGAGTAACCACAGATCACGAAAAAAACCTTGTAGCAGAAGAAGGGCAGATACATTAATCAAAAGGCTACCAATACTCATTTGATTGGGCAAAATTGATGCAATCAGCCAAAATCCCATGCCAATCATTGGAATCAGTGCGAGTTCAATTTTCTCTGCGGTTTTCATAATGTTCACTTAACCTGATTTATATATTTGATTTGTTCTGATATTTTATGGTTAAGCATAGTTCGTTGAGCGTGTCGAAACGCACGGTTTCTGCGTTGTTCACTTCGACTGGCTCAGTGAACTATTTTTGCCTATGATCTATCAATTTTATCAGGAACATTGATAGATCATAGGCGCTCGTACTCCATCTAGCAATCTCTAACCCATGTCAAAACCAACTCTCAATCAAACCCCAAAAACAACAAAGGCGAACTTTCGTCCGCCTTCGCTTTATTACATTGACAGTCTATTCATTCAATTAGAATGCAAATTGATCTACATCCATCGCCATCAATGACTCTACGCCTGTGTCAATTGAAGCGACATGGCTTTGAGTACGTGGCAAAATTTTCTTGAAGTAGAATTGAGCAGTTTTTACTTTTGCTTCGTAGAACGCGCGTTCAGTGGTGTCGCCAGCCAGCTTCTCTAACGATACGCTAACCATGCGTGCCCAGAGATAAGCAAGAGTGACATAGCCAGAGAAGTACATGTAATCTACTGCTGCTGCGCCCACTTCGTCAGGATTTTGCATTGCTTTCATGCCGATACGGGTGGTCAGATCACCCCATTCTTTGTTCAATGCTGCCAATGGTTGTAGGAACTCAGCCATCGCCGCGTTGCCTGCATTCGCTTCACAGAACTTGTGAATGATTTTGGTGAAGTTGCGCAACATTGCGCCTTGAGTTGAAAGCACTTTACGGCCTAACAAATCAAGTGCTTGGATTTCTGTGGTGCCTTCGTACAGACACGAAATACGTGTGTCACGAACGATTTGTTCCATGCCCCACTCAGCGATAAAGCCATGTCCACCGTACACTTGCACGCCATGTTTTGCAGATTCTGAACCTGTTTCAGTCAAGAATGCTTTTGCAATTGGAGTCAGTAATGACAACATATCATCAGCTGCTTTACGTTGTTCAGCATCTTGTGAAACTTCAACCACGTCAGCAAATTGTGTTAAGAAGTAAACCAATGCACGACCGCCTTCAGCAAATGCTTTTTGGGTCAACAGCATGTTACGAACAGCAGGATGAACGATGATTGGATCAGCTTCTTTGTCGAGTGCTTTAGGGCCTGTCAAAGAACGCATTGCCAAACGATCTTTCGCGTAAGTCAGTGCGCCTTGGAACGAACCTTCAGATGCAGCCAAACCTTGAACAGCAGTTCCGATACGTGCAACGTTCATGAAGGTGAACATGCAGTTCAGACCTTTGTTTTCTGGTCCGATTAAGTAGCCTTTTGCTTCGTCAAACACGATGACGCAAGTTGCGTTGCCATGGATACCCATTTTGTGTTCGATTGAACCACAAGCAACGGTATTACGTGTACCGACTGAACCGTCAGCATTGACATTGAACTTCGGTACGATGAAGAGAGAAATCCCTTTAGTGCCTTTTGGTGCACCTGGTAAACGTGCAAGAACGATATGGACAATGTTGTCTGCCATGTCGTGTTCACCCGCAGAAATAAAGATTTTCTGACCCGTGATTGCGTAGCTACCATCTGCATTTGGTTCTGCTTTGGTACGAATAATACCAAGGTCAGAACCTGCATGGGATTCGGTCAAGCACATTGTGCCAGTCCATTCGCCAGTCACAAGTTTGCTTAAATAAAGTTCTTGTTGTTCTGGGCTACCATGATGCTCAATGGTACGCACCGCACCATGTGACAAACCTGGGTACATACCCCATGACCAATTTGCAGTACCAACCATTTCACTGACCATCGTACCGAGTGAACCAGGTAAGCCTTGTCCGCCATGTTCTACTGGCACTGACAAAGATGGGTAGCCGAGTTCAACGTATTTTTTGTACGCTTCTTTAAAGCCTTTAGGTGTAGTGACAACGCCATTGTCAAACGTACAGCCTTCTTGGTCGCCAGAGCGATTAATCGGAGACAATTCGTTTTCACAGAAATCAGCAGCAGCTTCAACAATGCCATCAATCAAATCACGATTGGTGCCTGCATACGCAGGAAGTGCATCGTAATGAGCTTCAAAATTAAGCATTTCATGCATGACAAATTGAATGTCGCGAACGGGGGCTTTGTATTGTGGCATGATAAATTCCTGCGGTTTTTTAAATCAAAAAGATTAAATGAGCTTTACGATTGGTAATTTAGCATATTGGCTATTGTTTTTAAGCGTTACTTGGTGTTTTGGGCTTAGGATTACGTGACTGAATGGTCATAAAAATATGTAAGCGCGGTTTAACTTGTCGGAGGTGATCGGTTAAAGCGATTGTAGTTGGTCGTGTTTAATATGGTTTTGTAGGGGCGTACCCTTGTGGTCGCCCTAAAAAATTCCAAAGCGGGCACCCACAAGGGGAGCCCCTACATCATTGATTAACTAGAACAACTTACACTCACAGGCGGATGATCATCGGGCATGGGTGCAATATCTGCAGCTGTTTCACGCTCAATTTGTCGTGTAAATGGTGTCGACAGTAGGTCAAAGACTCGTGCAACCTCACTGAAATCTCCAGCTTCAGCACGTTCAATGGCAGTCTGCGCAATGTGGTTGCGTAGGACGTAAATTGGATTAGCATTATCCATCATGGTTTGACGCTCAAGCGCCGTTAAGCCTGATTCCTCAATCAGCGATTGATATTGCGCTGCGAAAGTATCGAACTTTTCCATTTCCTCGATGCTAATACATTCAAGTCTTAAGAGTCGCCAACCTTGGTCACTTTCATCAGATAAAGAGCGGAAGCTATTGGTCAAATCGAGACGGTTGCGTTCGAGGATGCGTAAGAAGTCAGAGGACAGCTCAAGCACACCCTTTTGTTCAGCATTCAAGCCCATTTTTTGGGACATGCCGAGCGTGTACTGATGTAGAAATTCTGGTTCAAACGTTGATAGGACTGCACTTAATGATTCTTTAGTGACAAGCGGATCGACTGTCGTCAGTGGTAATAATTGCCCGAGCCACAACCAAAGATTCCAATGGGCAATGCTTGGTTGATTCTGATAAACGTAACGTCCTGAATGATCAGAATGATTGTTAATCCATGTCGGCTCAAAACGTTCCATAAAACCATACGGGCCAAAATCAAGCGTGCTGCCCGTAATGCTTAAATTGTCGGTATTCATCACGCCATGTGCGAAGCCAACCAATTGCCAATCCGCAATGGTTTTTGCGGTTTTGCTAATGACAGCCTGAGCAAAAGCGAGAGTCGGCGATTCCGCGTTTTGACATTCAGGGAAATAACTGTCAATCATCGCAGTGGTGAAGTCGGGAAGTGCGTCAGGCGCGAATTTATTAATCCACTCAAAATGTCCTAAGCGCACATGCGAATCTGCAACGCGTAACAGACATGCACCGCGTTCTAATTTTTCACGTTGTACAGGGGTACTGGATGAAACAAAACCCACAGCATTTGACGAAGCGATACCTAATGAATTTAACGCATGACCTGCCAGATATTCGCGAATGACGGAGCGTAAAACTGCACGACCATCACCCATGCGTGAATAAGGAGTCAGTCCAACGCCTTTCAGATGAAGGTCTTGCAGTTGACCCTTTTGATCAATGATCTGTGCGAGTAGTAATCCACGACCATCGCCGAGTTGACCTGCCCATTGACCAAATTGATGACCGGCATAAGCCATTGCCAGCGGATCAAAACCTTCAGGCACAACTTGTCCTCCAAGAATCGGAACCCAGTCTTGTGCATCGGTAAATTGCCAATCAAGTTGTGCAGCTAAAGCAGCATTAAAGTGCCCAGCAATCGGATTGCTTAAAGGTTCAGGAGGTTGTTTGTGAAACAAACGAGGATCGAGGCGGGCGTAGCGATTATCTATTTTCATGAGAATTTAAGCTGTTCTTGCGAGCACCTGAATGATTTTTTAAATCTTTTCAGATGCTCTATGAGTGATGACTCATTGTATGCAAGAACGCTCAATAAATCTTGCGCGGAGTAGCATTAACCTGTTTTTTTCACAAAACGAAAGCCACTCAGTGCAATCTCAAGGCGTTCGCCGTGCGCTTGTAGACGTTGTTCAATTAAGCGGAAATCTACTTTTAAACGCAAATCAGCGTCTTGAATCTTTTGCGACATTTCAGCTTTTTTAAGCTGGAAGGCTTGTTCTTTCAGCGCTTTCCACTCATTCATG
>CAYJUB010000021.1:0-12934 GCA_964373145.1 uncultured Moraxellaceae bacterium | reverse complement strand
CGATCAAGCAGCAGATTTGATCGCGAAAGCCTTGATCAAAAAATCGAAGAGCATCGCAACGCCAGCAGGCTCATTCGGTGCATTCACCTATGCCGTTGCACCGAAGTTTAACGATTCCCTGTTATCAGTGGCCTATCGTATGTTCCCAAGCTCCGCAGCAGCGCGTGGTGTGAAAGAAGGTACGGAAGAACCAAAACTATCAATGAAGCAACGTCTGTTCACCATCATCCGTCCAGGTGAACACTGGTAAGTTGTTTGATCTAAAATAAAAATGCCGCTTTCAATTTGTCTGAAAGCGGCATTTTTTTATATGATGTAGGGGCAATCTGTGGCTACCCTAAAACAATACAATCGCAGATCATATTAAGGCAACCTCAGGTTGCCCCTACAGGAACATACGCAATCACCCATAAAAAAACCTGCTTTCCATTCATATGAAAAGCAGGTTTTTTACATCACGTTAAAGGCTCTATTACTTAGACCCTTTAATCCCAGCCTGTGCGAGCAACGCACCGAAAGAACCGACTTTCTCTTCTTTCGGCTTTTCCTCACGTGGCTTGTCGTTGCGAGGGCGTTGATCATCACGCGGTTTATCCGAGCGAGGACGATCGTTACGTGGGCGGTCATTATTACGTTTTGTTGCATCGCCTGAACGTGCAGGACGCTGCTGCTCTGTGCGATCGGAACGTTCAATGCGCTCAGCACGTTCTGGACGCTCAGCTTTCGCAGGACGTTCAGCGGGTGTTAGACGCAAACTCAAGCTAATGCGCTTACGCTCACTGTCCGTACCCATGACACGTACGGTGACAATTTGACCCGGCTTCGCGAATTTATGTGCGTCATCAACAAACTGATCTGACAGTTCAGAAATATGTACCAATCCGTCCTGATGAACACCAATATCAACAAATGCACCGAAGTTGGTAACATTGGTCACCACGCCTTCCAAAATCATGCCTTCCACCAAGTCTTTGGTTTCAGTGACATCATCACGGAACTTAACGGTTTTGAATTCTGGACGTGGATCACGGCCTGGTTTTTCCAGTTCGCGAATCACATCTTGTACGGTGGGTAAACCGAACTTGTCATCAACCACAGATGTTGGATCAAAACCATCTAAACCGCCAGACTTACCCAACACGTCATCCAGTGAGCGTGACAGGTTCGCGAGAATTTTCTCAACCAGAGGATACGCTTCTGGATGCACTGCCGAAGCATCAAGTGGTTGAGTACCATTGACCACACGTAAGAAACCAGCCGCTTGTTCGAAAGTTTTTGCGCCTAAACGTGGCACTTTTTTCAGATCATCACGGGTTGCGAACGCGCCATTTTCACGGCGGTAATCAGCAATTTGTTGCGCGATGTTTTTGTTCAAACCTGCAATGCGTGATAGCAATGCTGGTGATGCAGTATTCACATCGACACCCACGGCATTCACGCTGTCTTCAACCACCGCATCCAAACGGCGTGCGAGTGTGGGTTGATTGACATCGTGTTGATATTGACCGACACCAATTGATTTCGGATCGATCTTCACCAATTCAGCCAATGGATCTTGCAAACGACGGGCAATCGAAACCGCGCCACGAATCGACACATCCAAATCAGGTAATTCAGCAGTTGCCAATTCACTGGCTGAATAGACTGAAGCGCCGGCTTCACTCACGACAACTTTAGTCATTGATAGATCGGTCTGAGCTTTCAATAAGTCAGCAACCAGCGCATCCGTTTCACGGCTTGCAGTACCATTACCAATCGCAATCAACTCAACGCCGTGTTCGCGGCAGAGTTTGTCGAGCGTTGCTAATGACGCATCACGCTCATTGCGCGGTGCAAATGGATAGATCACAGAGTGAGCCAGCACATCACCTGATGCATTCACTACTGCAAGTTTCACACCAGTGCGAATGCCTGGGTCCATACCCAAAGTGATTTTACCGCCTGCTGGTGCAGACAACAGCAGATGACGCATATTTTCTGCAAATACACTCACTGCCTCAGCTTATGCTGCAAGACGTTTTTCAGTTAAGAGTGAATGTTCGAAATGCGGACGTAATTTACCGAGCCACAGCAATTCTGCAGTTTGAGCCAATAAAGCTTGACGGCTTTCTGGCTGCGCGCTGCTGACATTAAACTTATCTTTAATCGCTTGGACATGGGCATCATTGGTACCATCGACTTTTAAAGTCAGCACGTTTTCTTGGCGACCACGGAGCAATGCCAGTAAACGATGTGATGCAATTTTTGCCAATGATTCTTGCGATTCAAAATAGTCGCGGAACTTCTTGCCCACTTCGCGCTTATCTTCACCAGCAAGGCGGCTTACGATTTGAGATTCAGCGGCAAAGCGACGACGTAGATTTTCCGTCAATTCTAAATCAGTCGCCCACTGGTCAACCAAAATATGACCAATCGCATCCAATTGACTATCTAAATCAGGATAGCTTTCATGGCTGAAACCTTCCAACGCTGACGCAGGATCAATGTCTTCATTCAAAACGCGAAGTGCGATCGGTTCTAAACCTGCATCTCGCGCCAGTTGGGCTTTGCTGGTGCGTTTTGGACGGTATGGCAAATACAAATCTTCGAGCGCATTTTTGCTGTCTGCTAGATTCAAGCGTTCATGCAATGTATCGGTCAATTTACCTTGACTGCGAATCGACTCAATAATTTTACTGCGACGCTCATCCAGTTCACGCAAATACGTGATACGAAGTTCGAGTTCGCGGAGCTGTGCATCATCTAAACCATGGACTTCTTTACGATAACGCGCGATAAACGGAACCGTCGAACCTTCATCTAACAAGGCAACAGCCGCTGCGACTTGTTCTGGACGCACAGTCAACTCTTTTGCAATTTGTGCAATGAGTTCGGCATCTGATTTTAAGCGTAATTTTGGAACGGCTGGCGCAGCTGTTGAAACTACAACCATCGGTTTATCAGCTGTTTCTGTGGGCGTTTGCTCTGGAGCAACCTCGAGAATCACCTCTTCTACAGTCTCTGCTTGCACAGTCTCTGGTGTGTTGTTTTGGATCGAATCTGTTGCTTGGGTTTCAAGCTGATTATCGGGCGCAGTCATACAGCGGTGTTCCGAAAGAAAATAAAGTAGGGATTATACGGTGGTCATGTGTCACTTCCTACCCATTAAATGCATAAATCCGTTTAATTCACGTATTCATCAGTAGACTACCGTGCTGTATGGATTTAGTATCTAAAGTGATTTAGTCATTGAATTATTGATGCATATTACCCAATGTAAGCAATATGCTGTTTCATTTTAAGAAGTGTCATATTTTAGTCGATTTTAGCGTTCACTATTCATCGTCATGCGTTTTATGAATAGAAGACCTCTCCATCATCATCGACTGGCACAGGGAGAAAGTTTATGAGTTTAGTCGTTCCTGCAGAAGAAGCCCCACGTAGCGTCGCGACTGGCGAGCGTATTTTGGTCGTCGATGATGATGCGCGTTTACGTGCCCTACTCCAACGCTTTTTGGAGGATAAAGGCTTTGTCGTTCGCACAGCACACGATGCGCCGCAAATGGATCGTCTGCTACAACGCGAGCTATTCTCCCTGATTGTCTTGGACTTCATGCTGCCCATCGAAGATGGCATTAGTATTTGCAAACGTTTGCGCAGCAACAATATCAACACCCCAATCGTCATGCTTACTGCACGCGGCAGTGATTCAGATCGTATCGCGGGACTTGAAGCAGGTGCAGATGATTATTTGCCAAAACCATTTAATCCCAATGAATTACTCGCACGGATCCGTGCTGTACTCCGCCGCCAAGTCCGCGAAGTACCGGGTGCACCAAGCCAACATGCGACAGTGATTAGTTTTGGCTCATGGTCATTAGATCTTTCAACACGCTCACTGACTCGGGATGGCGAAGTGGTCACGTTGACGACGGGTGAATTTGCGGTACTCAAGGCACTGGTCCAACACCCACGCGAACCGCTGACCCGTGACAAACTCATGAACCTCGCACGCGGACGTGAATGGGGTGCAATGGAGCGTTCGATTGACGTTCAAGTATCGCGCTTACGCCGTTTAATCGAAGAAAATCCAGCGCATGCACGTTATATCCAAACCGTTTGGGGTGTCGGCTACGTGTTTGTTCCTGATGGTGCGGCTTAATCGTCACAGCCTCGCTCGACCAATTTGTATTGGATAATATGTGAATACGGCGCTACCCAAAACTAAAACGATTTACGACAACCTGACGAAGCGAATTTCGTTGGGATGGCGTAGATTTGAGCGCGCGATCAAGCTACTAAAGCCGAATTCAACCGCCATTCGCACGACTCTTTTGGTCTCGACGGTTGGTTTATTCAGTCTATTTATGTCGTTGGCATTTTTTTGGCGGACGTTGTATTTGCCAGAAATTCGTCAACATGCGCACTATTTGGCGATTAACCTTGAACTGATTCGCGAAGCTGAACAACAGGTCACGATTGATCCTTTTGCCTTGGATATCCACGAGTGGATTCTAGAACGGGTTGGGGTTGAGTTCGTGAGAGATCCTGCCAAATTTCCCAGTCAAAAAACCAATCCAATTGCCAACTTCTTTACCAGCGAATTGAGCAAAGAGCTAACTCGTGAGTTAAATGAGCCTGTCCGTGTGTTTTTCGGCTTTAAACCAACGCCTCAGTTGTGGATTCACTTCCCCTCTTTAGGTCAAGTGTGGATTCGTGAGCCGCTACGGTTTTACGCCGAATACGATGCGGCATTAATTATCGCTTGGTTACTAGGCATACCCCTACTGACCTCACTGGCGATTTTAATTCTGGTGCGTCAGCTCAATCGTCCATTAGCACTTTTGCAAACATCTGCCAGACGCTACATGCTGCTCGGCGAAGCACCCAAGCTCAAAGTGGACTCAGGGCCCGTCGAAATTCGACAAGTGAACTCAGCGTTTAACCAAATGATTGGTTCACTTGAACAGGCGGCAAATGATCGGACGATTATGCTGGCAGGGATCTCACATGATCTGCGCACACCGCTGACACGCATGCGGCTGGCGGCAGAACTCATGCCTGACGAAGAGCTGCGTGAAGGCATGGTCTACGACATTGATGATATGGATCAGATTCTGGCGCAATTCATCTCGTACATGCGTGATGGCTCAGACGAAGTTGCACAACCTGCTGATATTAATCAAATATTACAAGAGTTAGTCGTACAGTATAAAAATACAAATATTTTATACCAGCCACAACTCTTACCACTGATTTCGATCAGACCACTTTCCATCAAACGCATGATTGGCAATATTGTCAATAACGCCCTACGTTATGGTCGCGAACCCATTTTTCTCACCGCAACCTTGATTCCAAGCCAACTCATCTTAACCGTTCGAGATTGTGGCGATGGGATTCAACTGGCCGATCTCAATAGTTTGACCGAACCTTTTGTCCGCGGCGACACTGCCCGAACAACCCAAGGCAGTGGCTTAGGTTTGGCGATTGTTAAACGCATTGCAGGCTTACATGGCGGCACGGTGAGTGTGAGGAATCATGATCAAGGTGGGTTAGAAGTTTCGGTTGTTTTACCGATTAAGCCGCGAAAAATGGTGAAATTTAATGGCAAACACAAGCCGCCTAAATTAGCACAACAGCCGTCACAACCCATTCAAACTGATTAGAAAATAATATCTGTAAAAAATACTGACACCTGTGTGGATGCTGGCTATGATTCAATGAATAACCCTGACAATCAGCTGTGTTCAAATCACCCGTTGTTGAATATTAATCCAGTTATGCATGTTCTCGGAGCAACACATCCTCATGTCGACGCACAAATTTAATATCACTGCATTTGGTGCAGGTGGTGCTTTTCGTGAATGCATGATGTTTTGTTATTACGGCATAAAATCATTAGGGTATGAGACGACGTGGCTCGATGGAGAAATCGATCCCGAAGCCATTAATATTGTCTTTGGTTCAGGATCAACGCCGTGGCGTACGCTCTCGGCACAAGCACCGCATATTATTATTTACAACATGGAACAAGTGTCGCCGGAAGTGCCATGGTTTGATTTGACCTATTTCAATCAACTGATGAACACGCAAGTCTGGGACTATAACTTACGAAATATCGCTTCACTCAAAGCCGCAGGCGTTCCACATATCCAGTATGTGCCACTCGGTTACTGTCCAGAACTTAGCGAAATTGCTAATCCTGAGTTAGAAACCACCTCGCCCATTGAGCAAGATATCGACGTTCTGTTCTACGGCAGTATCAGTCCTCGTCGGAAGCGCACGCTGGATGCCATCCGCGCGCGTGGCTTGAATGTGGTCAGTACCGAAAACTTCCAAATGTTGGGCACAGATCGTTCTGCGTTTATTGCGCGCGCAAAAGTGGTTCTCAATATTCATTATTATGAAACCGTTGGTATCTTTGAAATTGTACGCGTCTCTTACTTGCTCGCAAATCGTAAAGCCGTCGTTTCTGAACTGTCGCCGCATACCGATATTGACCCTGATATTAAAGATGCGATTGTTTCGGGTACGCTAGATGAATTACCAGAGCTATGCTGGCAATTGGTTCAAGATCATGATCGTCGCATAGCGATTGAACGTCGAGGCTTTGAAATTTTCTCGCAAAGACAAGTCAACAACATCTTAAAACCCGCAGTTGAACAATACATCGCTGGGCTGCGTAGCCCAAATATGTTGCCTTCGCCTGTGTCCGCGCCCAATGTGTTAAATATCGGCGCCGGATCAAACTGGCGATTTGATGCATTGAACACGGATCATCAGCCTGATTATTCTCCTGATATTATTGTGGACTTCAATCAACCGATTCCATTTGAACGTTTATTGACTTCGTGGCGGTTTGGCGAGATTAAACTGACCCAGAATACGTTTAAAAAGATTGTGGCGAAGAACGTCTTTCAGCGTTGCGAAAACCTCAGCCTGACCTTAAAGAATTGCCTCGATTTACTCGAAGAGGATGGCATTCTCGAACTGGAAGTACCGCATGATTTGTCGTTCGGCACATGGGCATTTGCTGACACGAAGCGCGCATTTAACGAACAGACTTGGGGGAAATTACTCCAAAATTGGTGGCAGTTTGGTTGGCAGACTCATCGTTTCGAGTCGATCAATCAACAATTTATTGTGAACAACAGCACTGGTTTCAATGCCTTAAAAGAACATGACAACAACTGGGATATTGTCACCAAAATTCCACGAGCCATCGATGCATTGAAGATCACGCTACGAAAAAGAGCACTCACTGCCGATGAGATAGGCCAACTTCCAGCCAACAAATTTCTAAAGTAATTGAAAGAACTAGAAAACGGATCAGTCCCTATGCGTGAACAAAAAATCCATATCACCAGTTACTTTAATCCTCATTTTATTACTGATGAAATGGCTACTTTTTATCACGCGCTCAAAGATTATGGCTTTGCCAATGTGACTTTCGAGCCTTATGCTGTTGTGCCTGATGCCGTCAATATTCTGTTTTGCGGCTTTAACCTAGGTGATGACCTGCAAAAAAGCCTACGCCTCGATCAACCTCTGGGAAAAATCATTGTTCGCAATTTAGAGCCGGTCTTTCCAACTGGCCCCTGTATGTTTCCCTCTTACTTTAACCTGATGAAAAAATATCCGGTGTGGGATTATGCAGCGGGTAATGTCGCACGATTAAAAGTGGCTGGCGTTGATCATGCAGAATATCTCCCCGTCACGTATATGCCCGTTTTGGAACGGATTCCCACCAACATTGAGCAAGACATTGA
Organism: uncultured Moraxellaceae bacterium; assembly: GCA_964373145.1. Taxonomy (GTDB): domain Bacteria; phylum Pseudomonadota; class Gammaproteobacteria; order Pseudomonadales; family Moraxellaceae; genus Aquirhabdus. The sequence continues at coordinate 5,183 of CAYJUB010000021.1, read as the reverse complement.
TGTTTATTTTTATGGCTATTTAAGTCCACGACGTCAGCATATTGTTGATCAATTAAGAGCAAGAGGACTGAATGTTCATGTCAATGAGTTCTTTTCTTCTGCCGCCCATGGCGATTTAGACCATTTCATTTCTCGCTCAAAAATCATTTTGAATATCACCAATTACGACCAATACCATGTCTTTGAAATGGTTCGCGCGGCATTGCCATTAGCCAACCATAAAGTATTTGTCACTGAACTGAACGCTTATTCGGAAATTGACCCTGTCATGAAAGATGCGGTGTTGCATTGCCCGTATGACCAACTCGTCGATTTATGCGTCAGTCTGGTCAACAATCCAGCACTGCGTCAACACTATGAAACTCAGGGCTATGCCACGTTAAAACAACGTCTCGGCACACCGATCATCGGTGCAGCGATGGAGCGTTATCTGGCGAATGCTGATCGTCCGCTGCTAGTCGCGCAAAACACATCAACTGACTTACCCAAAAAACTACGCCTCGGTTCTGGCAACCAATGGTCATTCGATTTTTTAAATATAGATGCCGATCCGAATGTCCGTAGCGATTTGACCCTTGAGATTGGCAAAGAACTCGATTTTTCTGCTGGTTTTGCGAGTTGGCGCTTTGGTCAGGTTCAATTAAATGAAGGGCATTTCGACTACATCAAGGCAGATAATGTGCTGCAATCGGTTGACGATCTGACGACTGCATTGAAAAACTGTTTGTATCTATTGGCTGAAGACGGCTTATTAGAAATTACTGTGCCCTATTATCTGGCAACCAATGCATGGCGCGACCCAAAAACAAAACGCGCCTTCAACGAACAAAGTTTCGGTTTTCTAAAAGAACAGCAATTTGAGTTCACGGGTCAGCAATATCAACTTCAAGTCGAAAATGTACTGCACATTATGGAGTCGTATGGGATTGAATTACATACTCAGCAGCAGATGGGCATTGAGCAGTTATCAAGGACGCCAAACGCCATTACCAGTCTGTCAGTGAAGTTCAGAAAAAAACGCATTGCAGCCGCTGAAGCCAAAGACGTTATTGGTCATTTAAATCAATTATATCAAACAGGACGTTATCGTTATGATTAACGTCCATCCACGTCAATGAGGCTTATTGATCTAATACGGCGCGAGAGTAATATTGCAAGGTACATAATTCCAATAAATTCGTCTCGTCTTGCACGTTTTTAATCGCGACATTTTCATAATCTACGGTTGTCGGCAGCTTGTCTTTATGTAACTGATAAGTGTTCCATAAACGACTATCGACACCATATTCAAGATGATTAATGCGATAGCCACACTGACGCATCATTTCCGCGATTTCTGACCATGTAAAAAACCGAATATGAGTAATATCAAGCAAGCCTTGATCTTGATAGGTAAAACGGCCTGACGCAATTTCATTCATAATCCATAAACTGCGTATATTGGGAATGCTAGTGATGATCTCAGCATTGGCCGCTAAATACGGTTTTAAATCCGCTAAGGCCTTCCACGGGTTATACATGTGTTCGATGACGTCGGCGAAAATCACGCCGTCAATTTGACCGGGTTGAATACCCTCTTCGGTCAAATTAAAATCCTGGGACATGCCTACTAAAACATGATCAATTCGAGTGCTCGCAATTCGTGCAGCATCTTGATTTGGCTCAATTCCCCAATAAACAGCTTCAGGAAATTTCTCTTTGCAATTCGCACCAGTAGCACCAGTTGAACAGCCAATCTCTAGCACGAATTTTCGAGGACTCGAAAAAATATTAACGAGATTTGAACGAGGCTGATCGGTATAGCGCTCATTTTCATTCGGGTTATGACTAATATCTAAATGCGTTTGCCATAAATACATTTACTGCTCCTTGGCTTATTATTGAACTTCAATCTACCCATAATACAAATTTAACTGCAATTTGACTCTTTATTCAAAAACAGTAATATGCCAGTTTACTCAACACTTCCGGCGGGATAATCTACCATGCTTTCTAGACTGATAACTTTAATTTACTAACCGTCGCAACGCTTGTTCATACGCGCGGATATTCTCAGGATAATCCACTTGCACGGTCGCTAGAAACGCCTTAGCGGAGGCATTATAAGCATCAACATGCTCATCATGATGTGCCAACACATCGAGCAAAACATCCGCGCCTGACGATGCATTAAACGATTCAAAATAATAGCCACAAGGTAATACAGGCGAATTATGAATCAGCGGATAACCGCCATACAGCACATCGTAATATAAATAATTCAGTTCATTTTCCCACTGATGGGTGACGACCACATCGGTATGTAGCGCAAGAAAATGTGCGATGGGAAAACGGTTTTCAATGGACGCAACACCCTTCATGCCGACATCGGTATTGCACAAGAAATTTTGAAAAGTCGCATCGGTTTTGATATGGGCTGTGTTGGTCACAAAGATGGATTGAATCCGACTTGGATCTCGACGATACGCCGCTTCGCAGACGAGTAACGGATAATGGTAGCTCTTAACGACATTCAAATTCGGTTCAAAAATCGTGATGCGTTTTTTGCCCTCTCGAGGCTGATAACCAAACTGACCACCATCAGGCGTATTGGCAATGGTTTTATCAACAAACATCGGTGACCAAATATGTGGCAACACATAGACAGGACAGCGATGCATGATTTGCCAATACGAACGACAGGTTTTTTCATGTTGTGGAATCGTCCACACTTCATCAACCCGCGAACCATCAAAAACCCGTGTCGGATCACGTCGAAACAGCGTTGTTTCCATATCCATAATGAAGCTATTACCGACTTGGTAAGTGACGACTTTCCCACCTTTTGCACGAAAATCAGCGACGGTTTGATAATCGAGTTGCGAACCGCCTTCGATCAAAATATCGAGTTGATCAACTACTTCATGCAACCGCGCCAAACGAATCGGCAAACCATCCAGCATCAATGAGTCGGTTAACGCTTCACTATCACCGCCATTGACTAGAATCACTTCGTTCACAAAGGCGATTTTATTTAGGATTAGATATAGAAAAATAAAATTCTGGATCGCGCCATTCGACCAGATACTGGTATTGGCTGAACCCACAAAAACCGTCAGCCCAATCGTCAGACCTTTATCTAAATCCAAGATATTGATCCTCGATGACACTGACGGAAAATGAGGCTAGATGTCATACATTAACCCAATTTTTCGTTGGCAAATAGATTGAGTAATGCCGTCTCATAAGCACGAATATTCTCAGAATAGTCCACTTGAATGGTCTTTAAAAATGCTTGTGCCGCAGCGTTATATTCATCGGCTCGGCGATCATGGTGATGCAGGACATCTAATAGCACCTTTGCACCTGAAAATGCATCAAACGACTCGTAATAATAACCACACTTCAACATCGTCGAATTATGCACCAATGGATAACCACCGTAGAGCAAGTCGTAATACAAGTAATTCAGCTCATTTTCCCACTGATGCGACACGACTAAATCGGCATGTGCCGACATAAAATAAGGCGTCGTGTAGCGATCCTCAATCGTCGCAATGCCCTTTAACCCGACATCCATCGTGCCAATAAAATGCTGAAAAGTCGCATGATCTTTGATACTTGCGGTATTGGTCACATAGATGGCTTTGAACAAGGATGGATCTTGGCGATAGGCTTCCTCGCAAACCAGCAATGGATAGTGGCAGGTCTTAACGACGTTCACGTTCGGTTCAAGAATCGCAATTCGCTTCGGTGCGTCAAGCTGAGGTTTATAACCAAAACTGAGATTTTCAGGCAACTCCGCAATCGACTTATCAATAAACAATGGCGACCAAATATGCGGCAGCACTTTGACCGCGCAGCGTTCCATTACTTCCCAATAGGATTTACAGGTTTTTTCATGTTGCGGAATCGTCCACACTTCATCGAAGCCAACCCGTTTAAACAAATAACCTGTGGGTTGTTTAAAGATCACACGTTCCATGTCAATCACAAAATCATTGCCCATGCGATAGGCAACTGCTTTGCCGCCACGCTGATGGAGCTCGGCAATGCTGGCTTGATCGACTTGCGCACCCGCTTCGATCAATACGTCGAGTCGATCTTTGACTTCACTAAAACGGGCGATTTTGATATCTACGCCAGACAATGTTAATGCTTCAGGCAGCACATCGCTGTCACCGCCATTGATCAATAACACCTCAGCAACTGATGGCACATACTGCATCAACAAATAGAGAAAAATGACATTTTGGATCGCGCCAGTCGCCCAAATATTGGTGTTGCTTGGGCTGACAAAGAAAGTAATGCCGACGACTAATCGTTTTTTTTCATTCACAATGTTTTAATCCATACAGAGCTTGCTTGGGTTAATTGCTTTGGTTATTGGTTGTTCTCAGTGCAAATCCTGCTGACAATCACACGGGATGATGAGCAAATAAATCTAATAAAGCTTGTTCATACAATCTGATATTTTCAGGATAATCGAGCTGCACCGTTGCTAAATAGGCATTGGCTTGCGCGTTATATTCGTCAATCCGACTGTCATGATTGTGCATCACTTCCAGCAAAACCTCCGCGCCTGCTTTGGCATTAAACGGCTCATAATAATAGCCACACTTGAGCATTTCCGAGTTATGAACCAACGGATAGCCGCCATACAGCACGTCTAAATACAAATTATTCAGCTGATTTTCCCACTGATGAGAAACGACAATATCGGTATGTTCGCTTAAAAAATAAGGTGTTTGAAACCGATCTTCAATGGTCGCGACTTTATTCATCGCAATATCCATCGTGCCAATAAAATGCTGAAAGGTGTCATTGGTTTTCATATGCGTGGTGTTGGTTACATACACCGCTTTGAATAATTCCGGTTCGCGGCGATACGCCTCTTCACAGACCAGCAGCGGATAATGGCAAGTCTTTACCACATTCAGATTGGGTTCAAAAATCGCAATTTTCTTCGAACCAGGCTTCGGTTGGTAGAAGTACGATGAAGGAACTTTTAAGCTATCAATGCCTTTATTCAGAAACATCGGCGACCAGATATAAGGAACCACCGTCACCGAACAACGATGCATCACTTCAAAATAAGAGCGACAGGTTTTTTCATGATGCGGCAGCGTCCATACTGCATCGTATTTCAAACCATTAAACATCGTGCCTGATGGACGTCCAAACAAACAGCGTTCCATATCAAT
>CAYJUB010000020.1:12672-13243 GCA_964373145.1 uncultured Moraxellaceae bacterium | reverse complement strand
ACCATTCACGCATTGGCCGATGCTTTGTCCATGGCTCACGCAAAGCAAAATATCGAACAGCATGAATAGCGAGATGATCATGAGCGAAACAGGGAAATTCTGAAAAAGCACGAATAAAAATAATCGTGCATCTACAGAAGCATCAAGATGAAAGACATTCCAGCCAACAAGAATAAACAACCAGAACCACAGTGAACTATCAATAAAATGATCGATAAGACCCGCACGGATGCGCTGATCTTTGGTCGCAAGGATCAGCATAGGCAATGGTGGTGGTCTTGTCATGAGAAGCTGTGTTTAATCTTGATTATCCACTTCGTTATCGTCTGCAATATAGGTAGCAAGGACTTTATCAATTCGTTTGCCATCCATATCCACGATCTCTAATAGCCAGCCATCCCATTCGATTTTATCTGCGGTTTTGGGAATACGTCCGAGCTGCATCATGATTAAACCTGACAACGTGTTATATAGTCCGCGCTCTTCTTCGGGTAAGACTGTAATTTGTAAACGATCTTTTAAGTCGTGGCTTGGAATTAAACCATCCAGTAACCATGAACCATAGATCGGA
>CAYJUB010000020.1:0-12662 GCA_964373145.1 uncultured Moraxellaceae bacterium | reverse complement strand
ATGAACCATCATCACGCTGAATCGCATAAGAGTCTTCATCATCATTGGTTTGAAACTCACCAGTGATCGCTTCAATCAAATCTTGAACAGTGACAATCCCTTGAATGTCGCCATATTCATCAACCACAAGCGCCATTTCAGTTTGTGCACTGCGGAGTAGGGTTAGCAACTCCATACCATTGAGTGATTCGGGAACATAGAGCGGTGACTGCATTAGCGCTTCAAGATTGACTTCCTTGCCATTCAGCGCTTGAGTCAGCACACTTTTTGCCATGACGATGCCCATGACATCATTGACACTTTCGCGGCAGACTGGGAAACGTGAGAACTCACTTCGTTCAATAATTTCCAGAACTTTTTCAAGACTGTCATTGACGGAAAGCCATGTCACATCAAGACGTGGAACCATGAGACTCGCAATTTTGCGATCATCTAAACGGAAAACGTTACGCACCATTTGATGTTCTTGTTCATCAATCAAGCCACTTTGAGAACCTTCAACCAAAATCGCATGGATTTCTTCGGAGGTCATGATTGGCCCTTTCGTGTTTTTTATGCCAATCAAACGCAAAACTAAGTAGGTTGAAGTCGACAGAAAGTGCACAACGGGTCGCATGAGCGTTGTGAGCAACAATATGGGACGAGAGACGATACGCGCAACTTTTTCAGGGGCAATTTGTCCAAGACGCTTGGGTGCAAGTTCACCGACGACGATATTGACATACGTAATAACGGCGACGACCGTGATAACTGACAACGTGCGTGCAATAGCGTCACTCATGCCAAAATTCATGAGGAATTCAGCAACTGGATCAGCAAGCGCTGCTTCACCCAAAATACCACTGACAATCGTGATCGTTGAAATCCCAATTTGCATGGTTGACATGAAGTTAGCGGGATCTTCAGCAAGTTTTGCTGCTGCGATAGCGCCTTTATCGCCGTCATCAATCAGTTTCTGTAAGCGTGCTTTGCGTGCAGTGACCAATGCCATTTCGGACATTGCAAACACACCATTGAGCAGTATGAGCAGAAATAAAATCAGAATCGTCATACAACCGCCACCATGAAATATTCACCCTATATTGTTGTTCAAACTTCAGTAACTCAATTTATGAATTACAGATCAAAGTAACTTTGCCCCACCAGCACATCATCGCATGAGTATGGGGCGATGGATTATGTTTTTTGTTTTTCAGTCTCTGTGACCGGAACATTGACGACTAATGTTTTGGCTAAGCGATCATGTAATGTACGGTTTTGTTTGGTGAATAAAAAAGCCAAATCGACGAAAAACAATAATGATCCAATAATGTTATAGCCAATATATTTCACCAACACAGAACGAAGCATAACACTACGTAGAAATGTTGATTTTTCTCCACTCGTTTCATCAACAATCTTAATTTTTAGCAATATTTTCCCAATCGTTTGACCGCGCGAGGCAATTAACCAAATTTGAATCAAGGTCAAAGTGATCACCGCAAACCCAACGGCTGCTAAAGTCGTTTCTGGAATGTTAGCCATGATCGATTTAAGGAGCTGGGTGGATTCGGTTTGTGTACTCTTAGATAGCTTTGCTAACTCTGCAGCAAATGCTGTGTTAAGTTTATTCAAACTTGTTAACGACATCGTTGAAAAAAAACCGATGCCGATCGCCAAATTCAACAGTAAATAATCGATGAATGCTGCGCCGAGTCTACGTCCGACTGGTGCAAGAGTTGCACCATTCACTAATGTTTCAGTGTCTACGATACTTGGTTTGGTGGTTTTGAATGGCGTAGTCGGCAATGTGATTTTTTGCTGATTTGGGTTGTAAATCATTTTTCCGCCAGTCAATTGACCCAGCGGTAACCAATTCGTCATGCCTTCATGCCAAGCAAGATCCGTGAGGACAATTTGCTTATTGGAGAGCATTGCGTTGACTTGCTCAAGTGTGTACGGACCAGCTTGTTCGTTATTTCGTGCTAGGTAGATTTGCATGTTTTTAAAAGCCTAGAGTTTCAAATGCTTGGTTGCTAAGTAATCTCTTATCTTGATAATGATAAGTTCATCACAGTTCATTTTGAGTCAATACAATATATAACGAACAAAAAGCCCGTATCAACGAGCCTTTTGTGAGTAATCTATTTTTTAAAGAGTTTAATGTGTTAATGACTCTTTAAAATTATTTCTTCAAGCCCGTCTGGTTTTGTGCCAAGAAGAACCATGTATCGAGTACTGAGTCAGGATTTAATGACACAGAATCAATGCCTTGTTCCATAAGCCACAGCGCAAAGTCTGGATGGTCTGAAGGACCTTGACCACAAATACCGATGTATTTATTGGCTTTGCGGCATGCGGAAATGGCCATCGACAGCAGTGCTTTAACCGCATCATCACGTTCATCAAACAGGTGAGACACGATGCCTGAATCACGATCCAAGCCGAGTGTTAATTGTGTTAAGTCATTTGAACCAATTGAGAATCCGTCAAAATGCTCTAAGAACTGTTCAGCAAGTAGGGCATTGGTTGGGAGTTCACACATCATAATGACGCGCAGACCATTCTCGCCACGACGCAGACCGTTTTGTGCTAACAGTTCGATAACACGAGCCGCTTCGCCGACAGTACGGACAAAAGGAATCATGATTTCGACGTTGGTTAAACCCATTTCGTCACGTACTTTTTTCAGTGCACGACATTCAAGTTCGAAACAATCACGGAAATTATCGGATACGTAGCGACTTGCACCACGGAAACCAAGCATTGGGTTTTCTTCTTCCGGCTCGTAAAGTTTTCCGCCGATTAGGTTGGCATATTCATTCGATTTAAAGTCTGACATGCGGACGATGACAGGCTTGTTGGCAAAAGAAACGGCGAGGGTAGAAATCCCTTCAACCAGTTTTTCAACAAAGAAATCAACGGGAGTCGCATAACCCGCAGTACGTGCAAGCACGGCAGCACGTGTTTCACGTGGCAGACTGTCGATGTTAATCAATGCCTTAGGATGCACACCAATCATACGATTGATAATAAATTCTAAACGCGCCAAGCCAACGCCTTGATTCGGAATTTGAGCGAAATCAAATGCGCGATCTGGATTGCCGACGTTCATCATGATTTTAAACGCGAGTGGTGGCATTGAATCGATGGAGTTCTTTTGCACTTCAAAGTCCAGTGCACCTTCATAAATGAAGCCAGTATCACCTTCAGCACATGACGCTGTGACTTGAGTACCATCAACCAAAACTTCTGTTGCGTTACCACAACCTACGATTGCAGGAACACCGAGTTCACGGGCAATAATTGCAGCATGGCAAGTACGACCGCCGCGATTTGTAATAATCGCTGACGCACGCTTCATGACGGGTTCCCAATCAGGATCAGTCATATCTGAAACGAGTACATCACCCGTTTGCAGAATGTCCATGTCTTTAATTGAGTTAATGATACGAACACGGCCTGAACCGATGCGTTGACCAATGGAGCGACCTTCGCACAACACTGTGCCTTTTTGCTTCAATAGGTAGCGTTCCATTGTGCCAACGTTTTGACGGCTTTTGACCGTTTCTGGGCGAGCTTGGACAATGTATAGTTTCCCGTCATCGCCATCTTTTGCCCACTCAATATCCATTGGCGATTTGTAATGCTTTTCAATGATTAGCGCTTGCTTAGCAAGTTCAACGAGTTCCTGATCATTCAACGAGAATTTCAAACGATCTGCTTTATCAACATCGACCACAACAGTCGAATGCCCAGTGACACCACTGTCACCGTAGATCATTTTTTGATGTTTGCTGCCTAAGTTGCGGCGCACAATTGAATGCTTACCATTTTCTAGCAGCGGCTTAGAGACATAGAATTCGTCTGGATTAACTGCGCCTTGAACAACAGTTTCACCCAAACCATATGCAGCAGTGATAAAGACTACATCACGGAAACCTGATTCAGTATCCAGCGTAAACATGACACCAGCCGCGCCAGTTTCGCTGCGAACCATACGTTGAATGCCCGCAGACAACGCAACACCTTGATGCTCGTAACCTTGATGAACGCGGTAAGCGATTGCACGATCATTAAACAAAGAAGCAAACACTTCTTTAATCGCAATCAGGACGTTATCAATGCCGCGAATATTGAGGAACGTTTCTTGTTGACCTGCAAAAGATGCATCAGGCAAATCTTCCGCTGTCGCACTTGAACGCACTGCAACCGCGATGTCTGCATTACCTTCAGATAATGCAGCAAAAGCATCACGAACGTCTTTTTCAAATTCTGGCAAGAGTGGCGTTTCAATAACCCATTGACGAATTTGTGCACCCGTTTTGATCAGGGCTTGCACATCATCTACATTGAGATTTTTAAGTGCTGATTGGATACGATCGTTGAGACCGCTTTGTTCAAGAAAGTCACGGAATGCTTGTGCAGTTGTCGCAAAGCCACCTGTAACACTGACGCCAGCACCAGCAAGATGACTGATCATTTCGCCTAAAGACGCATTTTTGCCACCGACGCGGTCAATGTCATTTTTGCCAAGTTTGGCAAGGTCTATTACACGTGCTTCCAAGATGCAACTCCCAAGTTTGTTATAGCAGATGATGCTGCTAGATAGAAATTCTCTCATGTGACGAGGCGAATAACGGTGCGATTTTTGAAACTATTTACGGGCTTAACGGTTTGACTTACTTAAATAGCCTGCGATTTAACCGATATTTAAAATGTCTTAAGCATTACAGCTTCGCCCTTTAATGGGGCGTTTTGACATATTCAAATCAAAATTAATTCAATGACCACAACACGAGTCGTATTATTGGTCTTATAAAAAATTAGCCCCTACTATAAAGACTATAAACCTCCAAGACAAACGCATCCGCTAACAGTTTTTACATTAGTTGTGTGAATTGTGAACAAGTAAAATATTGTTAGACAATTCCAATATTTTTAATTTTATGAAAAAATTGCTTAAAGCTTAACTATTCAGCAGCGATGCTTGTGAATGATACGAATAGCAACTTAAAAATTATTTATTTTAATTTTTTTTGAATAAAATTGTTCAACACAAAATTTGATCATTTGATCGATTCAACGGGCATTCAAAAACTATCATTCGCTAGTCATTGCAAGGGTTTGCGATGTTGTCCACAAAAAATGTGGACGAAGCTGTGGACAAGTACCAGCTTGACAGGGTTAATCATTGTATTTGTAAGGCGAACAGACGAATTGTTTGTTTTTTAACCAACACAAAATATCATTAATATACAATAGTTTATTTAATGCAACATGCGCATCTTCAAGCTCATTTATCTGAATTTACTATTTGCTCATGAAAAAGCCAAATGAATCATCTGTGGACAACTTTTAGTCTTTATTTTTCATCACAGAATGGACTTTGTCTTTTTACTACCATCAGACTGATAACAACCTCTTTGCCTGAGAAATAGCCAAATATAGTGTTGAGTGCTTCACATTTTTCGATTGGTTCGGTACGAAATAATCATTTCCTATTGGCATTTTTGGGTTCAATCGGCTAGTCTTTCACCCTCTTTTAATCTCAGCTATCGCTCATGACCCACCAACTCATTCAAGGTAAGGCTGGAATGCTACAAATTCGCTCAATATGGCAGGATTCTGATGCCATAGCGGTGGTTTGTCATCCGCATCCGTTGATGGGTGGAACGATGGATAACAAAGTAGCGACAACACTGGCGCGTTTTTTTAAGAATAAAGGCATCTCTGTGGTGCAGTTTAATTTTCGTGGTGTCGGTGAAAGTACGGGTTTGCATGCTGACGGAGTCGGTGAGATTGATGATTTATTTAGCGTCCTTAATTGGATTGCTGATCAAACTACAACTCGAAAGCTTTATTTAGCCGGATTTTCTTTTGGTGGATACATTGCCGCAGCGAGTGCGGATCGTCTGTTATCGGATAATAAACATCAATTTGAATTAAAAAAGTTATATTTAGCCGCACCAGCCGTACAGAATTATCCGATGGCGAATTTGAGATTACCGCATGATACGTTTGTCATCGTCGGTGACCAAGACGAAGTTGTTGCGCCCGATGCAATGATCAATTGGGCGAATGAAAGACATTATGATTTAGCGATCATTCCAGAATGTAGCCACTTTTTTCATGGACAGTTACCAGCAATTGGATTGCAATTGGAGCGTCGTTTTCCATGACACTAGATATTCCCGTCATAACGCCATTTGTTGATGATCGCACGCCTGCGCAGCGTTACGCTGATGCGCTCACGAGTGGTTCATTTGCGCATGATGATGAACAAGCTGCTGCAGTTCATGCGCTTGATCAATTGCATCAACACTTGGTTGTCCGATTTCAACAAGCGCAAGGTTTCCGTTTACGTCGTTCGGCTGCACCAAAAGGGGTGTATTTGTGGGGCGGAGTCGGTCGTGGCAAAACATGGCTCATGGATCAGTTTTATGAATCCGTGCCGTTTAAGCGCAAGATGCGGATGCATTTCCATCATTTTATGCAGCGTGTTCATCGCGAGCTCAACTTACTCAAAGGGCAGAGCGATCCTTTAGAGAAAGTTGCGGATTTGATTTACAAGGAAGCCGTGCTGATTTGCTTCGATGAGTTCTTTGTCAGTAATGTCATTGATGCGATGATTTTGGGCGATTTGTTTGGCATGTTGTTTAAGCGCGGGATTACTTTGGTCGCGACCTCAAATATTGCGCCTGATGGCCTCTATAAAAACGGCATCCACCGTGATCGCTTCTTGCCAGCAATAGCCGCGTTAAAAGCAAATTGCACCGTGCTCAATGTCGATTCTGGTATCGACTATCGTTTACGCGTTTTAAAACAAGCCAATCTTTATCGTGCGCCATTAACCGATGAATCAATGAACTGGATTGCTTCGCGCTTTTCGGCTTTGACCAAAGAACATCTGGTTTCACAAGAAGACATTGTCATTAATGATCGTATCATCGAAGTGGAAGGTCATACTGATGATTTGTTGTGGTGCCGCTTTGATGAATTGTGCATGAAGCCTCGCAGCGCTGCAGATTTTATTGAAATCGCAAAACTTTATAATACGGTACTCGTTGGTCGTGTTCCTGTGCTCAACGATCAAATCGCCGATGCGACACGTCGGCTGATTTACTTGGTCGATGAGTTCTATGATCGCCGTGTGAAACTCATCATCACTGCACAACAGCCTATTTTAGAATTGTATCAAGGTGAGAAACTTGCCTTTGAGATTCAACGCACCCGCTCGCGTTTACTTGAAATGCAGTCGGATGATTATCTTTCTGAGGCGCATCGTCAGTCTGATTAAGTAGCTATTTTGGTGGAGTCCTCAATGGCAGCGGCGCATTTAATCAGCTCGTGGATTTTAATAGCAATTTATTGGTGAGAATCAGATATATGGATTCCCAACGAGACGTTGGGAACCAGAAATGTCATTGATGCGCATCGTCAGTCTGATTAAGTATCAGTGGTATTCACAAAAGCAAAGTCATTAGTGGCTTTGCTTTTTTTTATGCCCAAGTAAATGAAGTTTAAAACAATAATCTACATAAAATGTGAATACCTTATGTAGGGGCTCCCCTTGTGGGTGCCCTATGCATGAAAAGCGGGCACCCACAATGTATTTTATTGGTGCGTTGAATTGTTTTATTGCGTTCATATTTGAATGTTTTACATTAAAAGCATGACCACAACCTGTGTAAAATTCAGTCTAATCCTTTGCATTACAGTACAAATAAAATTAATAGAAACAATATTTTAAATGAATTACATTTAATTTCCTAATGAAAAATGACCCATTTTTGAGCAAATAACATTTCAATGAAACAAAACAGTTCGCTTATCTGAAAACTTGGCATGGATATTGAATATGTATTTATATCATATGGTGATGTTTGTGCTGAGTGCGACTCGAATACATAGTCGGTTATCAGTACAAATTATCCTTTAGATACAGTGCGTTGCTAATGGGATTATTGCCCACTTAGTTAAACGATCTTTCAACAGTCACTCTAGATATTTTTTAGTGCGGCTTGAGCAAAGGTGCTCATACAAGTTTCTAGGTATGGACGTTTTTAGCTTTCGGATACTGAACATGCAAACACAAATATTGCCAGCAACACAAGAAAACTTAAATTCAAAACGCCCACGATTGGTGGTGATCGGTAATGGTATGGCAGCAATGCGTACTGTTAAGGAATTGCTGCATCTGGAGCCTGATTTATATGACATTACTGTCATTGGGCGTGAACCACATGGCAATTACAATCGCATCATGTTATCGCCTGTATTATCAGGTGAAAAATCCTTTCAAGAAATTATGTTACATACCCCAGCATGGTATGTAGAGCAAGGGATTAAGCTTGTTTCTGGCGTCGTTGCAGAGTCTGTGCACCGCAAACGTCGTGAAGTCACGCTGAGTAATGGCGAAGTGATTGGCTATGAGCGCTTGCTGATTGCAACAGGTTCGAATCCGTTTGTTATTCCAATGCCTGGTCATCAGAATCCTGCTGTGATTCAGTTTCGCGATATTCAAGATGTTGAAAAGATGGTGGAAGTTGCGGCAAGCAAACCGGGGCAGCGCGCGATTGTGCTCGGCGGAGGCTTGCTTGGACTTGAAGCCGCGAATGGTTTAGCCAAGCGCGGTGTGAAAGTGACGGTAGTCCATGATGTTGATTATTTGTTGAATCGTCAATTGGATCGTGAAGCTGCAAACATGCTGCAAGCTCAATTAGAGAGTCGCGGTATCGAGTTTGCGATTGGTGTGAAAAGCGATCATATCGTGATTGATGAGGCAGGTGTTTTAAAGGGATTAGCCTTTAAAGATAGAGACATCCTTGAAGGCGATATGTTGGTCATGGCAGTGGGTGTGCGCCCTAATGTGGCACTAGCCAAGTCAATCGGTCTACAGGTCGATAAAGCGATCATCACCGACGATACCATGCAAACGTCTGACCCTAGAGTTTATGCCGTGGGTGAGTGTGTGCAACATCGTGGTGCGCTTTTTGGATTGGTTGCACCACTATTTGACCAAGCCAAGGTGTGTGCTAGTCATTTGGCTGAACATGGTATCCGCCGTTATGTGCAAAAAGCGACGGCAACAACCTTAAAAGTAACTGGAGTGAATTTGTATTCGGCGGGTGATTTTAGCGGCGTAGACAGTGAAGCAATCGTCATGCGCGATCCGAACCAGTCCGTTTATAAGAAACTGTTTTTAAAAGATAACAAGCTGATTGGCGCTGTGCTGTATGGCGACATTCAAGATGGTGTCACGTATTTTGACTTAATTCAGCGCGGTGTTGATGTTGCAGCACAGCGCAGTACGCTCATTTTCTCACCTGACGCTAACCAAACCGTCGCCAACGCCTAAGGGAGAATCACATGCCATCTAATCAAAATTCAGCAAACAATACGGTTGAAACCTTAGTGCCAAATACGATTAATAGCCAAGAAGGTGTTTTTAACAGTCAAGCGACATCGACGATATTGAATCCGACCCAAGCCGTGAAAACGACTTGTGCTTATTGTGGCGTTGGCTGTGGTGTACTCGCGACGGTTGATTCAGATCGTCACTTTGCGATTACCGGTGATCCAGATCATCCATCGAATTTCGGTCGTCTGTGTGTGAAAGGCTCTGCACTGGGTGAAACTGTCGGTCTGGAAGGGCGTTTGCTGTATCCAGCAATTGGCGGTGTGCGTGCAACTTGGGATCAGACAACGACTTATATTGCCATGCAATTGCAGGACATTATTGCCGAGCATGGTGCGGACGCAGTGGCATTCTATGTGTCGGGTCAGTTTTTGACTGAAGATTATTATGTGGTCAATAAACTCGCCAAAGGCTTTATTGGCACACCAAACGTCGATACTAATTCACGTCTGTGTATGTCGTCTGCGGTGGCAGGGCATAAGCGTGCGTTTGGTACCGATACTGTACCGAATAGCTATGAGGATTTTGAGCAAGCGGATTTGCTGACCTTTGTGGGCTCAAATGCCGCATGGTGTCATCCGATTCTGTATCAACGCATTAAAAAAGCCAAAGTCGAAAATCCAGCGATGAAAATCGTCTCGATTGATCCGCGCAAAACCGATACCAATGAAATTGTTGATTTACATTTGCCGATTAAGTCGGGCATGGATGTGTTGTTATTCAACTATTTGTTGGTTGAATTGGCAAAAAGTCCTGCGCTTGATCAGTCCTATATCGACCTGTATACCGATGGCTTGGATGCGGCTTTATTGGCGGCACAAAAAGATGTGGCGCAAGGTTCAGTTGCAGAGCGTTTAGGTGTGAATGAAGCCGATTTGGCGACTTTTGTCGAGTGGTTTATTGCCACGCCAAAAGCGATGACTCTGTTTTCAATGGGCGTCAATCAAAGTGGTCAAGGCACTGATAAGGTCAATGCAATTATCAATGTCCACTTGGCAACAGGTCGAGTGGGCAAGGAAGGCGCTGGTCCGTTTTCGTTGACGGGTCAACCGAATGCGATGGGTGGACGTGAAGTCGGTGGCTTGGCAAATATGCTGGCGGCACATTTAGAAATTCAAGAACCTGCACATCGTGCATTGGTACAAGATTTCTGGCAATCACCAACGATCATCGAAAAAGCAGGCTTAAAAGCAGTTGATTTATTTGAGGCGGTGGAATCTGGCAAGGTCAAAGCTGTGTGGATTATGGCAACCAATCCGATTGTTTCCATGCCCGATGCGGATCGTGTACGTGCTGCACTGGCGAAATGTCCGCTGGTGATTGTGTCTGATGTGATTGCTGATACGGATTGTACCCGTGTGGCTGATGTGGTTTTGCCTGCACTAGGTTGGGGCGAAAAAGATGGTACGGTCACCAATTCTGAACGTCGTATTTCACGTCAGCGCGGGATCTTGGCGGGTGCAGGCGAGAGTCGTGCGGATTGGTGGGCATTGGCACAAGTCGCGCAAAAAATGGGCTTTCAGGGCTTTGATTATCAAACGGCTCGTGATGTCTTTGTTGAACATGCTGCGTTATCGGGTATCGAAAATGCTGACGGTGCGCTGCTGCGTGACTTTGATATCTCGCCGCTCGCAGCGCTTACGCAAGTGGAATACGATGATTTAGCGCCGATTCAATGGCCAATCAGCCGCGTAGGTGATCAATTCGTTGGTCAAAAACGCCTATTCAGCGAAGGGCAGTTTTTTACCGCCAATCGCCGCGCCAAAATCGTTCCAGTCAAAAACGAAGCGACTGGACACCTTACAAACGACGAATATCCTTATGTGTTGAATACGGGTCGTGTGCGTGATCAATGGCATACCATGACGCGCACAGGTCTTACCGCACGTCTAACGCGTCATATTGGTGAACCTTTTGCAGAATTGCACCCTTTTGATGCTGACAAACTCGGCGTGGTTCAAGGTGACATCCTGCAAGTCAATAGTCAATGGGGACAAGCGCTTGCGCGTGTTGTTGTCAATGATGGACAGCAAAAAGGCATGGTTTTTGTACCAATTCATTGGAATGGGGTGAATAGCTCACAGAGCCGAATTGGTGCAGTGGTCAATCCTGTGGTTGATCCCTTTTCAGGTCAGCCTGAATGCAAACATACGCCAGTGGCATTGCAGAAAGCTGCACTCAACCAACATGGTTTCATCATGACCTTGGCGTCTTTGCCGCTCATGAACGCTGAATATGCCATTAATGTACGCACAATCAATGGCTTCCGTCATGAGTTTGCTTTGTCGAACGAATCGGAAATGAATGCAGATGATTCGGTGGAGTGGCTAAGTACATTAGCTGCAGTGCCTGCAGATGCAGAGCGTCTGGAATATGCCGATGAGGCGCGTGGAGTCGTGCGCGTAGCATGGGTATTGAATCAACAGCTCATTGCCTTTGCAGCCATTGCAACAGGTGCAGATGCGCGTGAACGCTTGCCGCAACGTTCATGGTTAGATGATCAGCTTGGACTAGAGGTCAGCGCAGTGACCAGACGGACGTTGTTGTCTGGTGTTGCCGCTGATCCTGCGTCTGATGTGGGGCCGATCGTATGTTCTTGTTTTAGTGTGGGAAAAAATACTATTACCCGAGCTATTCATGAACAGAAACTCTGTACCGTCGCGCAAGTGGGTCAATGCCTCAAAGCAGGAACCAATTGCGGTTCTTGCCAAAGCGAAATTTTTAGATTGCTTGAGCAAGAAAATAAACCAGCCCCAAGCGTCCCATGCGCTTAATGATTCATTTCCGTGAAAATACAGTCTAAGTAAAGCTAAATGTTTTGCTTAGACCAAAACTTGGCACGGATATTGAATATATAAAATTATATCATGAGGTGATGTTTAGGCTGAAAACGAAACAAGCGAATGCGCTTTTCCATTGCAGTTTTAAGTAGTCCAGTTCTAAACAGTGCGAATATTTATTTAAAGTGGTTTTGAAGAAGTACGGAGTTAAAAATGAAAATCGTCGTCGTTGGTCATGGCATGGTTGGACATCGTTTTGTAGAAGTATTAGCACGCGATGCAGCTACAGCGAATTTAAGTACGCCGATTGATGTCACAGTGCTCTGTGAAGAAAATTTGCCTGCGTATGATCGTGTTCAACTTTCCTCGTATTTCTCTGGAAAAACAGCTGATGACTTATCGCTGGTTGCTCCAAACTTCTTTGAAGATAACGGCTTCAAATTGCATTTAGGCAAAGGCGCAGCAGAAATTGATCGCGCAGC
>CAYJUB010000019.1:0-13836 GCA_964373145.1 uncultured Moraxellaceae bacterium | reverse complement strand
AAGTCTGCCAAAGGCGGCGACAAAGATGCACAAGCCACTAAAGATATTTTAGAACGTATCGAAAAAGCACTGGCAGCAGGCGATCAAGCGCGCTCAGTCGATCTTGATGAAGATCAATTAAAACTGGTTCGCGGCATGGGTTTAATGACACTTAAACCAACCATGTATATCGCTAACGTTTCAGAAGATGGTTTTGAAAACAATCCACATCTCGATGCAGTTCGCGAGTTAGCAGCGAAAGAAAATTCAATTGTTGTACCGCTTTGCAATCAAATCGAAGCTGAAATTGCACAACTCGATGAATCAGAAAAAGCTGAATTCCTCGAAGCCATCGGCATGGAAGAACCTGGTTTGAATCGCGTGATTCGCGCAGGTTATGCTCTACTCGGTTTGCAAACCTACTTCACCGCTGGCGTAAAAGAAGTTCGTGCTTGGACAGTGAAAAAAGGCGCAAGCGCACCGCAGGCCGCTGGTGTGATTCATACTGATTTCGAAAAAGGCTTTATCCGCGCTGAAGTTATCGCGTATGAAGACTTCGTAGGCTACAAAGGCGAAGCTGGCGCGAAAGAAGCTGGCAAATGGCGCTTGGAAGGCAAAACCTACATCGTGCAAGATGGTGATGTGATGCATTTCCGCTTTAACGTTTAAAACATTCTGATTTAGTGTTTAAATAAAACCACTGTGGGTCTTAGATTCACGGTGGTTTTTTTCATTTAATGTTTAGCAGTTTTAAAGGGCTATGTCTGCGTTAACAGTTGAAATTAAAAAAAAGGTCGCTTGTCTCCTTCCCCTTCAGGGGGAAGAATTCAGTGAAAAAGCATTAAAAATCCATTTCAAGTATTAGCGTAGACATAGCATTTTACAGTTGAATTCGATCCATACTCACCAACTCTCCGCTCGTATTAAACAGATAAAACCAACCATCCGTTTGGCTAATGAGCAAACCACCCAAATTTAAAAATGCCTGCTTGGTTTCTCGGTAATAAAATAAGACGTCCACTTTTCTGATCGTATTTGTGAAACATTGAGCAGTATTATTCGTAGTCAATATTTTCACAAAATTCGCTAATTCTGTATTTACGAATGCATTCATGATGACTCCTGTGGAGACGGTTTTTATTGATTGAGTAAAAGACTCACCACGCCAAATCAATCTTGGCGTGGTGAGTCCGTTCATTAAGGATTTTGTGTAGATGTAGAAACGTCGTACCAATCAACCTTACGCGTTAGGAACATCATGACTGCGATCAATACAAAGACTAATACCGAACCGAGAATCAGGGTTAAGTCCTCTGACTGCAAGATCACATACATTGACGCGTACATCGCAGACAGAATCGTGGTCAGCAGCAGCGTTCGACCTAGCCCTTTCAGCACGTAATACACATAACAACTAATGAGCAACACGCAAGCCGCACTCGATCCCAGATACGCCATTGCAAAGTCGGCATGCTCACTAAAGGAAAGTAATAGCAGATAGAAAACACCGAGTGCCGCTGCTACCAAGGTATATTGCATCGGATGGATACGTAACTTCTTCAGCACTTCAAACAAGAAGAATGCGCCGAAAGTAATCATCAGAAAAAGAAGTCCATATTTAATTGTCCGATCCGTCATCGTGTACAAATCAATTGCATCAATAAACTTTACTGCGTATGCACTATCTTCGGCTTTATTGAGTTGCTCACAACCATTACCAACGACAGTGCCAATAATGTTTCCTGTATTGTTGCTAGTATTATTTTCATTATTGTTGCTAAGACATGCATTGAGATGATCAGTATTTTGATTGGCGATATACGTGTTTTGCCAAGTTGCGCTAAACCGATCAGGCTGGAAAGTTTTTTGCGGCAACGATGTTCCATAGAAACTAGGATGCGCCCAATTCGCAACCAATTTCATCGTCATATCCTTGCCCACAGGAATTACTTCTAGACTACTCAAGCCGTTCAAGCCAAAATCAAGGCTGAAATCAAAAACCTGCGTTTGTGGATTCAATAAAATGTGTGCTTCTGAATAGGTTATTCCTAGCGGATTGACGGTGCCGTCCGATGGAAAATTGAATGCTGTTTTCTGTCCATTCACACTTAAAATTGGCTGGTTAATTAAGCCGCGCAAATCAGAAACACTAAGCCGAATCGTTGCTTTTTCCCAATGGATCACTAGATTGCTTTCTGGCGTGGTTAGTTGCTTTGGTAATGAAAATTTGCCTTTAATCGCAATCTGATCAACATAAGTGATGGCTTTATAAATACCCCTTTTGAAATTTTGATCACTGACTTTAACTTGATGACTCCAAACCGAGTTACTTGGGCTAACAATAATATTTTTATCTTGAAAACATACTTTTTTAGTATCGTCCACACAGACAGTAATCGGAACCACAACAAACGGTGTCACAACAGTTTGTGGATTGACATAATCCTTGCCAATACCTTCTATTACGCTTTGATTATAGCGTTGACGCTCACTGACTAGATTTGACAGCATTGCCAACGCAATGAGAAAAAGTAAGGTTAAAAAACCGATTACTGCAAATTTCGACGTTAATATTCGAGTCACTTTCCATACTCCCCAATTTAATATTGAGAATGTATTGTGTGACTTGGAAATGGAGTACGGATGGAAGATGCGTGAAATGAATGTGGATTTAACGTGAACTAACTAATACCTACAAAACGCCAAACTCACTCGTACACCACCTTCAACATTTTCAACTTGAACGTGTCCTTGATGTAACGCCATGACTTCACGTACAAGTGTCAATCCAATGCCTGTGCTTTTACGCCCACTTTCGGGTCGAGGCAGAGAAAAATAACGATCAAAAATCTGAGGAAGCGCGTAATCTGGAATCGCTTCGCCTTCATTTTCGATCTGAATCATCATGCTATTTTTTTGTTCATGATCATGAGCTAACGCAGCACAGTTAATCGTTATACGTCCACCTTGCGGCGTGAAATCAATTGCATTATCAAGGATATTCCCTAAGGCTTGATTAAACCAAAATGGTTCAGCTTGTACGGTTATTTCTGCTGGAATATTCATCTTAATGTGCAACTGCCGTGTCTTCAGTACTGCACTTCGTTCTTGCAGCAATTGATTGATATTGCTACCGACATCAATCGTCACCTTCTCAAGTTTTTGCCCATGATGATCTTGTTGTTTTTCCAGCCGAGCCAAAAGCAATAAACGCTCAATCAAATTCTGCAAACGCTGAGTTTGCTCTTCAATATTCTGGGCAAAACGTAGACGATCTGGCGGCGGTAAATCATCCTGCAGCAACTCTGCACTAGCGGCAATCGCAGTCAATGGACTTTTCAGCTCATGGGTTAATGTATGCACATAATTCTCTACATACGTCTTCCCAGCAAGCGCTTCATGCATGTGATCAATCGCTTGGGTCAACTCATTCAACTCACGTGCCGCCCAAAAGTGTAGCGGCTTTTTAAGCTCCGATTGATTGAATGGGTCGCCAGCTCCACCTAATGTATTTTGTGGCGTTAATCGTAGTGCATAACGTCGAACTTGTTCAATCCCATGTCGCAACCACCAAGCGACGATGCCACTGACAATCAGCGACAAAGCCACAACCCATAACGCACGAATTGTCATTTCACGTTGCGCGAGATCAATATAAGGCTGTACCGAAAAGCCTGGTTTGGCTAATGACAACACGCCAATCAGCTGACCATTCCAAATAATGGGCGCAGCAACATACATCGTCGAGGTACTTGAATCATTCGGATCACTACGCGTTGAACGTACCCCATAACGACCATGCAACGTGAGATACACATCATTCCAGCGCGAATAGTCCTGACCTGTAGCTAACCCTTGAGAATCGTATAAAACAATCCCTTGCGCATCCGTAATATAAAGCTGTTGGTTGACCGTATTCTTTTGCTGACTCCAAATCTTTGCACCGAGTTTTCGATCAAGAATTTGGATAATTTTTTGATGAAATTCTGGAGTTTTAATATGCTGATTGGCAACATCTGGGGCAATGAGACTGGCGATAATATTGGCATTATCCGCAAGCGTTTCTTCGACGACTTGGCGCACACTCGGCTTGATCTGATTTTGCAATGCATTGAGCGTGAAATAACTCCCCGCCATCAAAACAATCGCGAAGGCAAACCAAATTCTTAAAAAAATCGACATGCGACATCTCTGAAAATACTATTTATGATATAGATCAATATTTTGCATAAAACAATATTCATTAACATCAAAAGAAAATCCATCCTAACCTCCCTGTTTCAAAGGGAGGAATCGTTCCCTCCTTAGAAAAAGGAGGGCTAGGGAGGATTTGCTTTTGATCTTACAAAAACGTTACCCAGAACTCAGGTGACAGTTCAACGACTCAGACTATAGCCCAATCCACGATGGGTCTGTATCGGATCAATCGGGTGAATAGAGCGAAGTTTTTGACGTAATGTTTTGATATGACTATCAATGGTACGCTCCAAGCTATGATCTGGATGCTCCCAAGCCGCTTGCATTAACTGTCCCCGACTCCAGACTCGCTCAGGATTTTTTAGCAAAACCTCAAGCAATCGCAACTCATAACGCGTGAGATTCAGTGCTATATTATGAAAAGTTACATGAAACGTTAATAAATTAAGCTGCCATTCACCCCAAGCAATCACATGCTCAGCATCATTCAAGGTCTCTACAATTTCAGGTTTACTCTTTACTGAACTTGGTAACGAATCATGCGCATTCACACGGCGCCAAATGACTTTGATTCTGGAAATAATTTCACGTGGACTAAAGGGCTTGGCACAATAATCATCTGCGCCAATTTCTAAACCAATAATACGTTCAATCTCTTCACTTCGCGCAGTTAAAAACAATAAGGGCGTCGTCCATTGTTTACGAATGGCTCGACATAAATCGAAGCCATCCATATCAGGCAAACCCACATCAAGGATAATAAAATCGTGCGGCATTGTCGCAAGCCGCTCTAAGGCTTGAGCCGCCAACGTTACCCAATGCACTTTCCAGCCTTCACGCTCCAATGCGTAAATCAATGGTTCTGCGATTGCAGGATCATCTTCGACCAGCAAAATCTGTTTGCATATAGTATTGACAGTATCAGTCATGAGAAAAATTTAATGGAATGAAGTCGTTCTATTATTGGAATGATTGCTCAACATGTCCAGCAAGCTGGATGATTTTTATGTGAAGTGTTTGTGTGGTGGATGCGAATATACCGTGATGATTTCATGCGTAGGCTGTAGGCTTGCCCCAGCGCCGCAATTTATTTTAATGAAAAGCTGTGGCAAGGCAGCAGCCAACATCCAAAATCCCTACTTCACACCTTCATCATACTTCGGCAAGTCATCATTAATTTCCAACCAACTGCATTTCGAAGCAGTATAAAAATGAAATGCTGGTTTCACCTTTAATGGCTCATCCAGCAGACCCGCACGAATACGAATGACATTCGCCAACGAATCACGACTGCTATAAATCGGCGAGCCACATTGACGACAAAAGAAACGTCTTTTGCCCGGTGATGACTCATATTCAGTTAACAAATCCGCTCCACTGTTGAACTGAAAGTCAGCGGTCTCAACTGGCGTATTGGTAGCAAATGCACTCCCCTGTGCCTTACGACATTGCGAACAATGACAAATTTGAATGGGTGCAAGTTCTGCATTGATTGAAAATTTTACACCACCACAAAGACAACTGCCTGTGTACATAGAATTCTTCTTTTATGTCTTATTATTAAAATGACAACTTATAGAATCGTTGCCTAATATCTTTAAGCAACAACTCCATTAGCCTTTTACAAATCAACCATTACGCTTCGCAAAGTCTTGCATAAACGCAACCAGCGCATGAACTGCTTCAAGCGGTACAGCGTTATACAAACTTGCACGCATACCACCAACTGAACGATGACCCGCCAAGTTCAACAAACCTGCCGCAGTGCTTTCAGCCAAAAATGCTTTTTCAAGCGAGGCATCAGCCAGGGTAAATGGCACGTTCATTTTCGAACGATTTTCAACTTTGATTGGGTTCGCGTAGAAACCACTTTGATCAATATAACCATAGAGCGTTGCAGCTTTTTCTTGATTGAGCTTTTGCATTGCAGTCAAACCACCCTGCTCGATCAACCATTCAAAAACCAGACCCGCCAAATACCAACCAAATGTTGGCGGTGTATTGATCATCGAACCATTTTTTGCTTGTTGTGCATAATCCAGCAAACTTGGTGTGATTGATTGCGCATGTCCAAGCAGATCATCGCGTACGATAACCAGTGTTAAACCAGCTGGACCAATGTTCTTTTGCGCGCCAGCGTAGATCAAACCGAACTTCGATACGTCTAATGGCTCAGACAAAATTGAAGACGAAAAATCTGCAACCAATGGTGCATCGACCTCAGGAATAAAGTCGTACTGCAATCCACCGATGGTTTCATTCGGTGTGTAATGCACGTATGCAGCACCCTGAGTCAATTGCCATTCGCTTTGCGCAGGCACACTGTGAAAATGACCCGCTTTGCTCGACGCAGCGACATTCACATTGCCATAGCGACGGGCTTCTTGAATGGCTTTTTCTGACCAAATACCCGTGTCGATATAATCAGCAGTTTGACCCGCGCCAAGCAAATTCAGTGGAACTGCAGAAAACTGTAGTGATGCGCCGCCTTGTAAAAATAAGACTTTATAGTTCGACGGAATATTTAATAAAATCCGTAAATCCGCTTCAGCTTTTTCAGCTGCGCCGACATAATCATCGCTGCGATGACTCATTTCCATGATCGACATGCCTGTCTCATGCCAGTTTGGCAGTTCAGCTTGGGCACGATTGAGAACGGCTGTAGGAAGCGCAGCAGGACCAGCACAGAAATTAAAAGCACGCATGAAAGAATGTCCTAGCGATGAAAAAATAAAATAGAAGTGAAGCTAAAATCTAGTCGCATATTTAAACATATTTTTAAGCGGTTTGATGATGCAGTTGAACCTGATCAGCATAATTCTCTTCATTTTCACATGAATTCAATCCATTCATCCCTAGTAAACAACATCAAAAAACCTAACTCAGCACGTCAGGTTTTTCGGTATCATACGTGCGACTTTTACCGAAGAAACTAATTATTCTCATGTTCGAACAAACAACTCACTCAGATCAACCTCACGCTGATATTGCGTCACATACGCCGATGATGCAGCAATATTTAACGATGAAACGTGAATACCCACACGCTTTGTTATTTTATCGGATGGGGGATTTTTACGAGTTGTTTTTTCAAGATGCACATCGTGCAGCAAAACTGCTTGGCATTACGCTAACACATCGCGGCAAATCAGGCGGCGAGCCGATTCCAATGGCAGGTGTTCCTTATCACGCTGCTGAAGGTTATTTAGCAAGATTGGTCAAGGCAGGTGAAACAGTTGCGATATGTGAACAAGTCGGTGAAGTTACAGGCAAAGGCCCAGTCGAACGTAAAGTTGTGCGTGTCCTCACCGCGGGTACACTCACAGATGAAGCACTGATGCCCAGTCATCGTGCAGTGCGAATGGCTGCGCTTTGTTTGCAGAAAAACCGCGTTGGCTTAGCTGTACTAGAGCTTGCGACGGGTGCTTTAACTGTACAAGAAATTGGCTTCGATACTGCCCGTTTGACCATTGAACTAGCCCGTATTGCACCGGCTGAACTGTTGATTGATGAGAATCTAATTCAACAAGAAAAAATGACTTTAGATGATGTCAAACTACTCTGCGGCACATCAACAAATAGCGCAGTTACACCGAACACCACAATTACACGCCGTCCAAATGTCGATTTCGATCTAAAAAATGCCAATGAAACCCTGTGCCGTCAATTTAATGTCAGTACCTTATCTGGTTTTGGCATTGACCATTTACCGCTAGCGCAAGCTGCCGCTGCCGCGCTCCTCCACTATGCGCGCGAAACCCAGCAAAGTAATTTGCCGCATATTCAACATTTGCGCCTTGAATCCATGGATTCGTTCATTGCGCTTGATCCAGTAACACGGCGTAATTTAGAAATTATTGATCCTCTGTTTGAACATGGTACGTCGCTGCTTGCGCTCGTTGATGATTGCCAAACGGCGATGGGCAGTCGTTTATTAGCACGCACACTCATGCAGCCATTACGCGACACTCAAGTTTTGGATGCGCGCCTAGATGCGATCGCACGTTTAAAAAATGGTTTTCACGACGATCCTATTCGTATCGCGCTGAAAAGTATTGGTGATGTTGAACGTGTACTGGGGCGTATTGCATTAGGCACAGCTCGTCCTCGCGATCTCGTACAACTTCGCCAAACTTGCGGACAATTACCGCTACTGCATCATGCACTCAAACCTGCATTACATGGCAAAGGTTGGGAACAACTTGAAGATAAAAGCTTACTCGACGATCTCAGTAACCAACTTGGGCAATTTAATGAGGTATATACCTTATTAACACAAGCAATCAACGAGTTACCACCAGTACTTCTTCGTGAAGGTGGCGTCATTGCAGATGGTTTCGATACTGAACTCGATGAGCTCCGTCAAATTCGTGACCATGCTAGTCAATATCTACTCGACATGGAAATTCGTGAACGTGCCGCAACAGGCATCAATACTTTAAAAATTGGCTATAACCGCGTTAGCGGCTACTACATTGAACTCACTCGCGCTCAAGCGGAGTCAGCACCAGCGCATTTTATTCGTAGACAGACGCTGAAAAATGCCGAACGTTACATCACGCCTGAACTCAAAACCTTTGAAGACAAAGTTCTTTCAAGTGATTCGCGCGCATTGATGCGTGAAAAGATTTTGTTTGAACAGATTCTTGATCAACTCAGACAACAACTTGCGCCACTCCAAATGATGAGTGCAGCTCTCGCAGACTTTGACGTATTGGCGAATTGGGCAAGTCAGGCACGTTTACGCGGCTGGGCGCGTCCTACATTTACCGCCGAATCGTTGATTGATATTGAAGGTGGACGCCATCCAGTCGTTGAAGCAGTCAGCCGTGCGCCGTTTACACCGAATGATGTATTCTTGAACCAGAACAATCGCCTCATCCTCATTACAGGCCCAAATATGGGCGGTAAATCCACCTATATGCGCCAAACTGCATTGATCACTTTACTCGCCTATTCAGGCAGTTATGTGCCAGCCAGCAAAGCGATTTTAGGGCCCGTTGATCGAATTTTCACACGAATTGGCTCTGCGGATGACCTATCCAGCGGCAAATCGACCTTTATGGTGGAAATGACCGAAACTGCGCAAATTTTGCATCACGCCACCAGTCAATCTTTAGTCCTCATGGATGAAGTCGGTCGCGGAACCAGTACATATGATGGTTTATCACTCGCGTGGGCATGCGTGCTCGATTTAGCAAAGCGGATCAACTGTTTATGTCTATTTGCAACGCATTATTTTGAATTGACCGAACTTGGTGTACAAGCAGGCATTGAAAATCGCCACGTTGCAGCTCGTGAAATTAACGGTGAATTGATTTTATTGCATCAAGTACAAGACGGCGCAGCAAGCAAAAGTCATGGTTTGCAAGTTGCCAAACTTGCAGGTATTCCCGCCTCAGTGATTAAAGAAGCTCGCGCACGTTTACGCGCACTTGAGCGTCAACAATCCGTGCATTTGGGTCAAAACGATTTATTCGATGATCTTTTCAGTCAAGAACAGCCATCAAGCGTTCCCGATAACAATCAATTGATGAATAGCCCAGAGAATTCAGCACTATTTGACGAAATCGACAACTTAAATGTTGATGATCTTTCGCCAAAGCAAGCTCTTGATATTCTATATAAGCTAAAGGAATTGGTATCGGACAGTAAATAGATTAAACTATGCAACATTCGATTCACCCACAGTTTTTTTGACTTACAAGAAACTGTTTAAACCATTTTCTGATTTTAGATTTTTGACTTTAGGTAGCCTGCCGCCATGACCTTTGTTGTCACCGAAAACTGTATTAAATGTAAATACCAAGATTGCGTTGAAGTGTGTCCTGTAGACTGCTTCTACGAAGGTCCAAACTTTTTGGTCATCAATCCTGATGAATGTATCGACTGCGCACTCTGCGAACCAGAATGTCCAGCCAATGCGATCTTCTCTGAAGACGAACTACCTAAAGGTCAGGAAAAATTCCTCGCTCTCAATACAGAGCTTTCAGCAATTTGGCCAAACATTACTGTCATCGGTGATCGTCCTGCTGATGCTGAAGAATGGGATGGCAAACCTAACAAATTGGCGCTTCTCGAGCGTTAATATATTTGAATCGTTAAACAAAAAACCGACTTTATCTCCATGAAAGTCGGTTTTTTTATGACCATAAAAAAGCAACCATTTCATCTAAATCTGCTAGTATTCAACACAGTATTAAAATATCTACAAACAAAATGGACTGATAAAACATGCTGAATACTGCGAGATTTCCCTCTTCACCGATCAACAAAATTAAATACATTTTTATAGGTTTGGCAGCACTTATCGCCTTTATTATATTTTGGGGCTGTTTCTATACTGTCGACTCAGGTCAACGCGCGATCGTACTCCGTTTCGGTCAAGTTCAAGAAGTCGTGTCTGATGGTTTACATCTGAAATTACCATTCATTGAACGCGTCATTATCGTCGATGTGCGTACTCAAAAATCTCATGCGCCAGCCAGTGCAGGCACGAAAGACCTGCAAACCGTCACCACTGAAGTCGCGCTCAACTACCATTTGAATGCCGACTCTTTGCAAGATACCTACACGCGGATTGGTTTAGATGTTGAAGGCAAAGTGATTGAACCTCGTATCCAAGAAATTGTAAAAGGTGTGATTGCACGCTTTTCAGCCGAAGAATTACTCACACGCCGTGATGCAGTAAAGCAAGAAATTGCAGTTGGCTTGCGTACATCATTAGCCAACTATAATGTCAGTGTAGAAGACATTCAAATTACCAACTTCAGTTTTTCTAAAGCGTTTGATGAAGCCATTGAAGCGAAACAAACCGCCGAACAAAACGCCCTCAAAGCCAAGAATGACCTTGATCGGATTAAAGTAGAAGCCGAGCAAAAAATTGCGATGGCGCAGGCAGAAGCCGAAACCATTCGGATTCAAGCCCAAGCAATTAAAGAACAAGGTGGTGAAGAATACGTCAAAATGAAAGCCATCGAAAAATGGAACGGCGTTCTTCCTCAATACACAGGCGGCGGTACAATGCCGTTTATTACTGTCCCAGCGCAAAAATAATCTGTTTATAAAAGCCGTTTTCATAAAAAACCTCCAATTTAATGGAGGTTTTTTATGTATTGAGGAACAACTAACTAGCGCACGATTCCAGTCAATAATCTCCACAGCGTCCGTTTTTTTAACGGTTCCTGTAATAACTCATCTAATGATGGTAATCGTTCCAAACGCTCAGGAATCACACTATCAGGTAACTCCCCCATTAAACCAATGCGACGCTCTGAGCCAAATCGACTTAAGAAACCCATCAATGCCGCTTGCGCACCATCATTATGCTGCCACCTTGCACCTTCGGCTAAAGGCCAATCTAAACGCCCAACTTCATGAGCGTTTTCATCGCTAATAAAAGCCTGATTTAGATTCTTCCACATCGCATTACGATCGGGATGATTTAGTGCTTGTACAGAAACCAAAACAACCCAATTTCCAATCACACGTGCTTCCAAACTAAAGCGTAAAACTTGGACAACATGAACAGTTTCGCTGGCAACAATTGTTTGTGCGAATGGCTGACGTACTGGTTTGTTATCCTGCTGAGTCTGATGAATAATTAATTCAGCTTTTGGTGATGGAGAAACAACGTCAAGTTGAATTATTTTAGACTCATTGGATACTAATGCAGTAGACATTTGCTCAGTTACGGCTGATTCAACAGTATGATTTACTATAGGTTGAACTGATTCGGCTTGAGTCGAAATAAACGCTTCTTCATGTCTATTCCACACTGAAACTGCAGGCACAGTTTGCGTTGGCTCCCGCCGAGCAGCCCAGACAGGGATACCCAATGCGGCCAAAACTGCTCGCGTACGTGCCTGTTGGGGTAGCAAAATTACATCACCTCATCAGTTTGTGGGTTTGCTTTGCCTTGTGTTGACAACCAGTTCAATGCATCCAAATACGCTTTCGCGCTCGCAATCACAATATCGGTATCTGCGCCTTGACCCGTTACAATGCGTCCGTTTTGATTCAAACGTACTGCGACTTCACCTTGACTATCCGTTCCACTGGTAATTGCATTTACTGAATACAACTCCAAAGTTGCACCAGATTTAGCAACCACTTCAATCGCTTTAAAAGTCGCATCAACAGGCCCAGAACCATTCGCACTGACTGGATGTATTTTTCCGTCGACATTAAGCACTAAATGCGCGCGCGGAACTTGACCTGTCTTACTAGTGACTTCCAATTCTTCCAATTCAAATCGTTTACATACATCCGCGCCCTGATGACCACTAACCAAAGCATGTAAATCTTCATCAAAGATTTCACTTTTTCGATCAGCCAACTCTTTAAAACGCACAAATAATGCGTTCAAGGCATCATCAGATTCAATCGAAATATCTAAAGCTTCCAACCGTGAACGAAATGCAGCACGACCTGACAATTTACCTAAAGTCAGTTTATTCGCATTCCAACCCACATCTTCAGCGCGCATGATTTCATAGGTTTCACGATGCTTCAGAATACCGTCTTGGTGAATACCCGACTCATGAGCAAATGCATTTGCGCCAACAATCGCTTTATTTGGTTGTACCGCATATCCAGTAATTGCAGAAACCAACCGAGATGCTGGAACAATTTCTTCAGTTCGAATATTGGTTGTGACATTAAAAATATCTTTGCGGACGCGAGTTGCCATGACAATTTCTTCGAGTGCCGCATTACCCGCACGTTCACCCAAACCATTAATTGTACATTCAACTTGGCGCGCACCGAGTTGTACCGCAGCAAGAGAATTAGCAACGGCCATACCTAAATCATTATGACAATGCGTTGACCAAATCACCTTGTCAGAATTAGGAACACGCGCAATAAGTTGTGCAAAAAGATCACCATATAATGCAGGTGTTGAATAACCGACTGTATCTGGAACGTTAATTGTTTTAGCGCCAGCACGAATCACTTCATCAAAAATACGTGCTAAAAAAGGAATTTCTGAACGTACCGCATCTTCGGCAGAAAATTCAACATCATCCGTATACTCAAGTGCTAACTTCACAGCACGAACTGCAGCTTCAACAACTTGGTCTTCATCCATGCGTAATTTATACTGCATGTGAATTGGACTTGTCGCAATAAAAGTATGTACACGACCACGATTTGCATGTTTGATCGCATCACCAGCACGTCGAATATCTCTTTCATTTGCACGAGCTAATGAACAAATTGTTGAATTGCGAATGATACTAGAAATCGTCGAAATTGAATCAAAGTCGCCTTCACTCGCCGCCGCAAAACCAGCCTCGATCACATCAACACCTAGCTTTTCCAACTGACGTGCAATACGAATTTTTTCTTCTTTTGTCATTGAAGCGCCAGGGCTCTGCTCACCATCACGCAACGTCGTATCAAAAATGATAAGAGAACTTGGTGGCTGGATAATCTGGCTACTCATGACGTTATTCCTAATTCCTAAACTTGTGATAAACATGTATTCAATTCAACGATCTTATTCTACCGCAGCACTATGGTTTAACGCTGTTAATTTTCAGATATTTTACATCCTAAAAAATCAAAACCCCCACTTCAATAAAGAAGTGGGGGTTTTGATTGTTACGAATAATGAGCTGAGGATGCCCTACTCTCACATGGCGAATGCCACACTAC
>CAYJUB010000018.1:0-13992 GCA_964373145.1 uncultured Moraxellaceae bacterium | reverse complement strand
AGCATTTTCTGGGCAGTGAACAGTTAGGGGTGTACTCCTTGGCGACCCGATTGGTTGAAGGTGCGTTTCTCTTGCCTGCCGCGGCGTTGGCGTCAATCATGGGTTATTTGGTGGTCAGTGGTGACAAGAATGAAGTGTTCCTGTATTCATTGTTTTTTCTCGCATCGACCGTCATTGCTTTATTTTTGGGTTTCTTTGGCTTTTTTTACATCGATCTGGTTTTGGGTGCGCCGTATGCAGAAGCGGTTTGGCCGCTGCTGATTTTGAGTCTATGTCTGCCGTTTACTGCTTTGCGAGTGATTAACGGTAAGTTTTTGATCTTGCATAACCTGCAAATGCACTCTTTGTATCGGTCACTCATCTCGCTGGTCGTCAATTTGGTGCTGTCAGTGATATTGGTGCAATGGCTTGGCATTATTGGCGTGGCGCTTGCAACGTTGATCACGGTCATTTTGGCGAGTTTGTTTGTTGATTTTATTTCATTAAAAACCAAGCCGTTTTACGCCAAAAAAATTCAGGCAATCACCGATTGTTTTAGTAAAGATCTCTATAAACGTTTATTTGCGATGGCAAAGGATAGGGCATGAAAGTTCTTGTATTAAATGATACCCGCTCGGAAAATCATCACGGCTGTTCGCGTGTGATGAATGCAATCGATTTTAATTTGAAGCAGCGTGGCATTCGTGATGTCGAGTATGTGCCTATTGGTGTGAATTGGGAGCAATCTGAATCTGTCAAAAGAAAAATGATCTTTGCGGATTTGTTGATTATTAATGGCGAAGGAACCATTCATCACAACGCGCCCTATGGTCTGTCTTTGTTGCGGGCTGGTTCGTTTGCACGCAAATATGGCGTGAAGACCGCATTGATTAATTGTACCTTTCAAGCCAATGACCCTGCTTGCCATAAGGATTTGGCAGCGTTTGATTTAATTTCGGTGAGAGAGTCTTTAAGTCTTGCTGAAGTGGAAGCCGCAGGCGTGTCTGCGCGTATCGTGCCTGACTTATCCTTTGCCGCGGGTCGTAATATCAGTGCGAAACGCAGTGATCAGGTTTATGTGACGGATAGCGTCAAAAAAGAAGTATCTTTGTTCCTTGAGCAATTGATGCTTAAACGTGGTTTTGTCTATTCTGATATCACGACTGGTGTGGCGGCGCCTGTTGCTCCGAAAATTACGCGGATGATGTCGATTTGGCGGAATAACACACTGGCTGAGTTGATCACGAAAGTGATTATTGCTTTGCGTCGACGTCAACAAGTCGCTGTACCAGACTCGGCTCCTAAGAGCGTGCAGACCTATACGCATTTTGATTTTTCTGATCAGATTTCAAATGCAAACTTATTGGTTTGTGGTCGTTTTCATACCATGTGTTATTGCATGAACAATCAAACGCCGTTTGTTGCGATCGATTCCAACAGTCATAAAATGTTGGGCACGCTCAAGGATGCTGGTCTGGATGCACAAAAACGCCTGCTTTCCTTGGAGGTGTTGTCCGAGTTAAATGCTGCAACCTATCAATATAGCGATGCCGAGAAAGCGGCGTTGGTGCAATACACCCAGCGTGCGCATTTTGAGACTCAACGTTTATTTGATGATTTGCGCGGGCTTCTCTCATCGTGATGGATGTGTTGGGTTTAGATGAGTTTTTTGCTGGCGGGCAGGGCCCTCAGAATATCTATGTCTGCTATTCCAACTTGCATGCGATTCAAGCGTGTTTGTTATCTGCGGATGCACCGGGTATTTGCTTATATACTGATGCGGTATCCGAAGAGTATTTGCGGCAAGCATTTAATGGTGTCATTAAAAGTGTTAATGGGCGGATTGGGACGCTTAAAGATGTGCTTTTCTTTGTATTTAAAATAAAAAAATATCAGCATTGTGTGAATATTTTTGTTGGAACTAAGGTGGGTTATGCCGCTTTGGCCATTTTGAATCAGTTCCCTCGACATACGCTTTATCTGCTGGATGATGGTTTGGCGATGTATGGTCTGTCACAGCAGCGACCACAACCCTCAAGTCCTTTGAAGTTGATGATCAAACGCACGATGGCGATGTTGCTTTTGTCGCTTCAGGGAACTTATTTTTCTGGCGATACGGTCGGTTCGTTGGATCGCAAGGGTATCCGTTTGTTGTTGTGGCCACAGCTTTTTGCTGAAAATGATGCAGGGGTGAACTGCGCATTGATCGAGAGGCTGGGTCATGCGGGTCAGGCGAAGCTGGCAGAGCTGCGAAATATTGCGCTTTCAGCCGATCGATCAATCTACGTGGCATCTTACGAAAAAAGTGTGGAGATCGTTGCCGGCGCGACATTGGATTGCCAGTACGATGAGGTATTATTGCACCCGCGTGTTTCACCCAGTAGCAACCCGATACCGCTTGAAGTTTACCTGCCGCAGTATCGACAAATTACGATGGGGATGAGCTCTATTATTCTGGTTCTCGCTTACCTAAACTATCGTGGACATTTGGTGTTTGATGCCGATCAGTATGCGAGCTGGGTGATGGAAAAAATCAGTCACACCATCGATTTACCATTTTCTTATCGTTTATTAGGAAGTCCGTCATGAGCGTGATCTCGGTACTCATGCCTGTTTATAATGCAGAAGAATTTCTGTCTGAAGCCATTCAATCTATATTGAATCAGACATTTACTGACTTTGAACTTTTGATTTGTGATGATGCATCCAAGGATGGTTCCTACGCGGCATTGAAAGAGATCAATGATCCCAGAATTCGTTTATTTCAGAATGAACAGAATCAAGGCTATCTGAAAACCTGCAATTTTTTGGCTTCGCAGGCTCAAGGCGAGTTTATTACGTTTCAAGATGCGGATGACTATTCGCGCTCAGATCGTTTCGCATTACAGATGGCACTGATTCAATCGAATCAGCTTGATTTTGTTGGGTCGCATGCGCAACTGGTGAAGTCGGCGGATGAGGTGGTCAGAACACTGGTCTATCCTTTGGATGATGCGCAGATTAGACACTGGCTAGAACATAAGACCACGCCACCGTTTTGTGGTGCGGCGATTATTTTCAGACGCAAGTTGTACGAAGACATTGGCTTGTATGATGAGCGTTTTAATCGTCTGGGAGCGGAAGATTATGATTGGATCTATCGGGCCGCTGAAAAGGTCAAAATGGGCAATGTCGATGAGCCGTTATATGCTTATCGTTTGAATCCAGAAAGCGTCAGTAAGGTGGATACGATTACTAATCCGCTCTCGCTCTATAGTGAAGATCTCGCGAAAGATCTGTACCGTTTCCGAAAAGAAAATCCTGCGATGAGTGATATTGCATTTTTTGAGGGACGTCGTGCGCATTATTTAGCTTCGTTTGAAGTGGATAAATCAAGATTGTTTAGTAAAACGGTCTATAAACTGGCGATTGCAGGGCAGCGACTGACCCTGATGCGACAGTTTTTTATTATTTTGTCGGC
This sequence comes from uncultured Moraxellaceae bacterium, assembly GCA_964373145.1. Taxonomy (GTDB): domain Bacteria; phylum Pseudomonadota; class Gammaproteobacteria; order Pseudomonadales; family Moraxellaceae; genus Aquirhabdus. The sequence continues at coordinate 10,553 of CAYJUB010000018.1, read as the reverse complement.
GAAAGGCGCGTTTAAATACAAAAAATCAGCTTTGTTTATGGCGCTGGTGTTTATCGGACTCGGTTATGGCGGCGCACAGCATCTGAAGGCGTTGTTGAGTTCTAAAGGGTAGGGTGGTTGTTTTGTCACGCCTGTCATCGCATATCAATGGGGTATGTGATGAGTTTGTATTTTACGATTTGTGTATATTTTGGCAGTAAACTCGCTAGAGAATAGAATATGAAAAATGATCGTTTGCCTGCGATGAATAATCAGAAAGAATGGATTAATGTATTAAAAGGAATCGGCATATTATCCGTGGTCGTTGGACATATTGTTCCAGGGATTCTCTCGGTGATTATTTATATGTTTCATATGCCGCTGTTCTTTTTGATTTCTGGCTTTTTGTTTAAAGCGGGTAAAGACCAGCGAGTGTATTTCGTAGAAAAAATACAGCATCTGATTGTTCCCTATTTTTCGTTTTTGCTTTTAGTTTATATCGCGCCAAAAATCTACCACATCGTCAGTAGGGGTGACGGCTGGGGGGCGTGGCTAACGCTTGCTGAAAATGTGGTGATGGGTGGCAGAGATTTAACGGGTACGGCTGGTGTGTTCTGGTTCGTCACCTGCCTATTTCTGACCCAGCAAGTTTTTAGTTATTTAATGGCTCATTTGTCTCAAAAAATGATGTTAATCGTTGTTTTTATAGCGTATGTGCTGAGCTTGGTGAATTCTTATTTTAATGCCTTCTGGCTGCCTTTGAATGCCAATGTGATTCTTGCGGCTTTGCCATTTTTCTATGTTGGGTTTCTAGCGAAGGACTTTAATCTCGATCAATTAAAGTTCCCAGCAATCGCCGTGGCAATCGTTGCGATTGGTTTACTTGGCGTAGGACTCGATAATAAATATCATATGAAGATGGCCCACTATGGCCTGCCAATTGTGACCTTTGTATCCAGTATATCGGTTGTCGTTGTATTGGTGGCGTTGTCCAAACTAATTGAAAAGCATGTATCTTTAATGAAAACGGGCTTGGTCGAGCTTGGCCATGCATCAATGGTCATCATGTATTTGCATTTGCCAGTCGCGATTCTGATGAAACAGTTTATTCATGTGCATTACAGTATTGTCGTATTGATCGCAACGATCGTTCCTTTGATCGCTTTTTATCTGATTAGAAAGCAGCAATTGCTGAGTCGGTTTTTTCTAGGTGCTTACGCGAAGTAGTTCTTCATTGGATGTTTGAGCGGAACTTTTGGTATGCCGTAAGGCCTTTAGTAGAGATTCTATGTTTTATTATATTACTAACTTATTCATTGTACTGACGGCTGCCTACATCGCACAACGAGGACGCGCATCCTCTGTGGCGGTCAAAGTGACTATGGGAATCGCTTTTTTCTCGATGGTGATGCTGGCTGCGACTCGTAATGATACGGTCGGGACGGATACCAAAGACTACATTATTATGTTTGGGCGAACCCATGGGGTGCCATTACAAGAAGCGCTGACGGGGAATGTCGAGGTGGGTTACCTCGTTCTCAATTGGCTGGTTGGTTGTATTTCGACTGAATTTTATGTGTTGTTTGCGGTCATTGCCATCATCGTTGTGGGTTGTTATCAACGGGTGATTCTGCGATATGCGGTTAATTACGAGATCGCTTTTTTGGCTTTTATCACCATGGGTACCTATACTTTTTTCTTTAATGGCGCGAGACAAGGCATTGCTGCAGCGATTGGGGCATTAGCGATCCCATTTTTGCTTGAAAGACGATTATACGCTTATGGTGCGTGCATTATATTTGCGAGTTTATTCCACGTGTCTGCACTGATTTTGTTGCCCGCTTATTTTCTGGCACATGGTCACAATACGTTGAAAAGAAACGCTCAGATCGCAGTCGCAGGGATTGTGTTGGCGCTGGGCTTTAATGCCTTGGTTTCCATTGCTTCTGGTTTTGATGAGCGCTATGAAACCTATAGTGTGGCGGGCGTAGGCGGTGGTTTTGTGACCGTGTCTATATTGGTGATTTTTGCATTATTTTTGTTATGGAATAAGCACTTTATCGTACGTCATGAAGCGCTTTATCACACATTTTTAAACATGTATTTGATGGGAGTCATGATCGCGGTGGTGGCTGTTGCTGCTGGTGTCAATCCTTCCGGATTGCTGCGGTTGAGTGTTTATTTTACCTGGACGCTTGCGCTGATTTGGCCCATTGTCTTCGTGAATATTACGGATCGACCTAGAAGACACCTCATCTTCTTTTTGTTCTACTGTGGGTCGGTGACTTATTATCTTCTACTGCTGTATTCTTTTAGTAGTATGCTGCCGTATCAATTTAACCCTGATATTTTTTCTTAATCTGTTATTTGTGTAGGGCAATGATGCCGATTTCAATTGGAATACCCGTTTATAATGCTGAACTGTATCTTGCGGATGCCATTCGGTCGGTTTTTGCGCAGACCTATCAAGATTGGGAGCTGATTCTCATTGATGATGGTTCAAAAGATCGTTCATTAGACATTGCGTATGCAGTGTCAGATCCAAGAGTCAGAGTCATTTCTGATGGGGTGAATCGGAAGTTACCCTATCGGCTGAATCAAATTATTGCTGAATCGAAATATGATTTTATCGCCCGCATGGATGCCGATGATTTGATGTCTCCTGATCGATTGCAGCGACAGTTGGATATCTTGTTGTCTGATCGTCAGATTGATGTCGTTTCTACGGGTGTTTGTTCACTGAGCAACGATAATCAACCCGTTGGAAAGCGGGTCTATGCCAATAAACAGTCATTGTCCTTAAAAGAGATGCTGAATGGGCAGTCGGGTGTGGTTCATGCGTCTATTTTGGCGCGGAAAAGTTGGTGTGAACGTAATCCGTATGACGTCAAACAAATGTTGACTGAGGATTATGAGCTCTGGATTCGCGCTTTTTTAAATGATGATTTTCATGTGCGATTGATCGAAGAGCCTCTGTATTATTATCGAGAGGAAGGCAATGTCACTGCGGTAAAGCTCTTACGTGCGTATGCTTCACAACGTGCAATTATTAAGGCGCATTTATCCAATCATTCGTCTAAATCAGACGTATTAGCAGTTTTGGTATCGCTTCATGTTAAGTCGTTGGTTGTAAAGAGTTTGTCTATATTTAATATGCTAGGGCTATTACATCAAAGACGTGGTGGGCTTGCTTTGGATCATGCTGTGCTGGAAGATTTTAATCGTGAGATTGCGATCATTACAAATACTAAAGTTCCGGGTCTGAACTAATTACAGAGTGTTGGATGAATGAAGAAAAAAATTTGTTTCGTTGTTGCAACGCCTATGACGGCAAAGGCCTTTCTTTTAGAACACATGGAAGCACTGTCTGAGTTTTACCAAATTTCCATGGTGGCTAATTTTCAGGGCGAGGACTTTGATCCTCGAGTGGCTGGCGGTGTAACAGTGTTTGATGTTCCGATTGCGAGAAATATTTCTCTCAGTGCGGATTTTGTAGCCTTAATCAAGTTGTATCGCTTATTTCGCGCTGAGCAGTTTGATGTCGTTCATTCGGTGACTCCAAAAGCCGGTTTGTTGGCCATGCTGGCATCGAAGGCGGCAGGGATTAGTCATCGCTTTCATACGTTTACTGGGCAAGTGTGGGCAACCAAAACTGGACTATTTCGTTCAATTTTGATGTTTTTAGATAAAGTCATTTATGCCTGTGCGAGCAATGTGTTGGTCGATAGTCCATCCCAACGCGACTTTCTGCTCAGTCACGGAGTCGTTCAGAAAAGTGGCTCATCCGTTCTCGGCGATGGTTCGATTGCGGGTGTGGATATCGTCCGTTTTAAACCGAATACTGAAAAAAGAGTGTCAGTCAGGAAGAATCACGGCATTCCTGAAGATGGCTTTGTCTTTCTGTTTTTGGGGCGATTGAATCACGAAAAAGGCATTGTTGAGTTATTGCAGGCGTTCGCTCAATTAGAATTTGTGGCTGAGAATGCTTATTTATTGGTGGTCGGGCCAGACGAAGACGGTGTTTTGAACGGATGTGATGCGCTTGTTCAGCAGTTTGGTTCGCATTTTATCCGCGTTGGCTTTACCAAAGAGCCTGAATTGTATATGAACGCTGCAGATGTATTCTGCTTGCCTAGTCATCGCGAAGGTTTTGGTACGGTGATTCTTGAGGCGGCGGCGACTGGCGTTCCTGCGCTGGGATCGGATATCTATGGTGTGTCCGATGCGATTGATGATGGAAACTCGGGTCTGTTGCATGAAAAAGGCAATGCAGACGACTTGGCTTCTAAGATGAAGCACTTACTTGGAAACAAAGAACTTGTCGCTGAAATGGGATGCAATGCGCATAAGCGTGTCCATGAACAGTTTACTTCAGCAAGAGTGGTGCAAGAAATGGTCAATTTTTATAGGGATCAGGTATAATTTCTTCATTTACTTTGTTAAATGGTTTCAGCCTGTGCGTTGTTGCGGAAACGAGCCAGCCTTTTAGATAACGATTTGCCCTTTTTTTAGGCACATGAATGCATGAAAAGATTATTTGATATTGTTGCCGCTGGATCAGCACTCCTCGTGCTCTCACCGATACTGATCTGTGTGGCTGTCCTCGTCCGTATTTATCTCGGTTCACCGATTTTGTTTCGGCAAGTAAGACCAGGTTTGAATGCTCAGCCCTTCCAGATGATGAAGTTTCGAACCATGCTCGATGCAGTGGATGCCAATGGGCAGGTTTTGCCTGATGATGTCCGACTGACAGGATTTGGTAAGTTTTTACGCTCAACCAGTTTGGATGAGTTGCCGGGTTTGTGGAATGTGCTGAAGGGTGAGATGAGCTTGGTTGGGCCGCGCCCATTATTGATGGAATATCTCCCTTTATATTCACCAGAGCAAGCCAAACGCCATGATGTGCGTCCAGGGGTTACCGGTTGGGCACAGGTCAATGGACGCAATGCGATCAGTTGGGAACAAAAATTCAAATTAGATGTCTGGTACGTCGAAAATCAATCCTTTTTGCTGGATATAAAGATCATCTTGCTGACCGTCAAGAAAGTCCTGATTCGCCAAGGGATTAGTGCAGATGGTGAAGTCACCATGTCTAAGTTCGAGGGTTCAGGCAAAGGCGGTAAAAATGACTGAGCCAATGTCTAAGCCATTATTTGGTATATATGGTGCAAGTGGCTGTGGACGAGGGATCATGCCTTTGGCGCGTGAATGGGTGCTGAAACAGGACATTTCCCTAGATCGTTTGGTCTTTATTGATGATGGCGTTCAGAATCCAGAGTCAGTCAATGGTCATCGCATCTTGAAATATGCTGAATTTTTAGCACTGGAAGCAACGGAACGATGGGTGAGCATTGCGATCGCCAACAGTTCCATTCGCGAAAAAATTGCACAGAAATTGCAAGCAGATCAGGTGTTGTCTTGGACGATTCAAGCCAGTAATTGTGTGATCATGGATGATGTGACCCTCGGTGAGGGGGCGCTGCTAAGTCCTTTTGTCACATTGACGTCGAATATCCGCATCGGTCGCCACTTTCAGGCCAATCTGTACAGCTATGTCGAGCATGATTGTATCATTGGTGATTTTGTGACCTTTGCGCCAAGTGTAAGATGTAATGGCAATATTGTGATCGAAGATCATGCTTATATTGGTACGGGCGCCGTGATCAAACAGGGTACACCAGATAAGCCCCTAGTCATTGGTCGGGGTGCGGTCATTGGGATGGGCGCGGTTGTGACCAAAAGTGTCCCAGCCGGCGTGACCGTCGTGGGCAACCCAGCGAAGCCTTTAATCAAGACTTAAATTTTTATAATGCATTAATTTACGGAATGTATGTACGATGTTAAACACCCCTTTTTCGCCATGGCCCAGTTTTAGTCAACAAGAAGCCGATGCGGTGTCGCGTGTTTTATTATCCAATAAAGTGAATTATTGGACAGGTAATGAATGCCGTGAGTTTGAAAAAGAATTTGCTGATTGGAGTCACTCTGCTCACGCGATTGCGTTGAGTAATGGCACGGTTGCCTTGGATTTAGCGTTGAAAGTGTTAGACATCGGTGTAGGTGATGAAGTCATCGTCACCCCGCGTACATTTTTAGCGTCCGTAAGTGCGATTGTGACAGCGGGTGCGATTCCGATTTTTGCCGATGTTGATCGGGATTCGCAGAATATCACCCCTGAAACAGTGGCTAAAGTGATTACACCGCGCACCAAAGCCGTCATTGCGGTTCATCTTGCAGGCTGGCCTTGCGACATGGATGGTCTGATGGCATTGGCTGAGCAACATCAATTCGTGGTGATTGAAGATTGTGCACAGGCACATGGTGCTTTGTGGCATGGCAAAGCGGTGGGAAGTTTGGGGCATGCCGCCGCATGGTCATTCTGCCAAGATAAAATCATGACCACGGGCGGTGAAGGTGGCATGTTGACGACCAATGACGAGGCGTTATGGTCGCAAGCATGGTCTTATAAAGATCATGGCAAAAGTTTTGATGCCGTTTACCGTCGCACACATCCAGAAGGCTATCGCTGGCTGCATGAGTCGTTCGGGACGAACTGGCGCATGATTGAGATGCAAGGTGTGATTGGTCGAATTCAGTTGCAGTTGATGCCTGAGTGGCATCAAGCCCGTAAAGCCAATGCCGCCGCGATTTTGGCGGCTTGCGCTGAATCGTCAGCCTTGCGTGTCCCGCAAGTTCCGAGTGAAATTGAGCATGCATGGTATCGTGCCTATGCGTTTGTGCGCCCAGAGCAGTTAAAATCAGGTTGGACGCGTGATCGTATCATGAGTGAAATTGTGGCACGGGGTGTGCCTTGTTTTTCTGGCTCATGTTCGGAAGTGTATTTAGAAAAAGCATTTGATGGCACAGATTGGCGTCCAACGGAGCGGTTACCTGTTGCACGCGAATTGGGCGAAACCAGCCTGATGTTTTTGACTCATCCGACGTTAACGTCGCAAGAAATTGAGAAAACATGTCAAGTTGTGCGCGAAGTCATGAGCGACGCACAAGATTGAGCTGATTCATATTATTAAGAAATATGAATGAATGTATTTATTATTGCTTAAAATGTGACACGGTTCATGGTTTAATAGGCGTCGTTTTGCACGGTTCGACCAAATTCTTTCGCAAAATAGTTAGAGAGTAATATGTCTACAAAATTAAAATTGATGGTTGCGATTGGGCTTTGTACTTGTGCAATCGAAGCGAGTGCCGCAGGACTGATTGCGCCTGACCTGGATTTACGACAAGATTTGGCGTGGCTTTCTGATCGAGGTGTGATTAACCTGAGCCTTTCAACATGGCCAATGAGCCAAGAAGAAGTTGAATCATCGTTAGCGAATGCACGTCCGTCGACGGCACGTGAAACAATGACGGTCGCACGGATTCAGCAACAACTTTTGGATTTAAAACCCAATGCTTTTGTAAAAGCACAAGCATCAACAGGACATCAAGATTTTCCGCATGCTTTTGCACAGTCGAGCTACAGCGACCAAAGTTTGTCGCTCGGTGGTCGCTACAGTGCAGATCATATCGATGTGCGTTTACAAGGGAACGTCGAAGGTGATCAACAAATTGGTGATCATTCTCGTGTGAATGTACAAGGGTCTTATGCGGCAGCGAAAGCATGGAATCAATGGCTTGCAGTCGGTCAAATTCCACAATGGTGGGGTCCTGGTTATGATGGTAGTTTGATTCGTTCAGACGCCGCACGACCGGTGACCGGTTTGTTATTGCAGCGCGCTGATCAGTCTCCGTTTGAGACGCGTTGGTTATCATGGATGGGGCGTTGGCAATATCAATTAACGGCGGGTCAGTTGGCTCAGTATCAGTCAGTACCGAATGCAAAATTATTGGGTGCTCGCTTCACGATGTCTCCAACGTCCTATCTTGAGTTGGGTGCATCTCGAACGATTCAGTGGGGCGGAGACGGTCGTCCACAGTCATTAAGCTCATTATTTGATGCAATCAAAGGCACTCAAGATAACTTAGTCGGTACAGGACATGATCCAGCAAATCAGTTGGGTGGTTTTGATTTTAAGTTAAAGTTACAGCCTTTACTCGGCTTGCCGAGCAGCATTTATGGACAAGTGATTGGTGAGGATGAGTCTGGTGGATTGCCAGCAAAGCACGCTTACTTGATCGGGCTAGATGGCCATTCTATTTGGGATAATACCGGCGCGGTGAATTGGCACGTTGAAGGTGCGAATACGTTCTCTGGGCTGAGTACAAAAAACATCATGTACCGACATGGTACGTATAAAGATGGTTATTATCAGCAGGGTTATCCGTTAGGTCATGCCATCGGTGGCGACGGAAAAATGATTTCTGGCGCAGCAGAAGTGGTTTTTTATAGTGGTCAACGTATTCATACCCGTTTGTTTTATGCGCAAGTCAATGCAGCAAATCAAACCATTAATCAAGCCTTCCCCAAAGCAGATACCTTGAAAGGTATTTCAATCGGCTGGAGCGGAAAGGTGAGTAAACAGGTCAAATTAGGGACCTCACTGTGGTACACGGACGGTAAGTATGGTCACGATCAAGGTGTGGCTTTGAACATCGAACTCCCGATCAGCGGTTTAAATTTCTAAGAGTATTATGAAATCTTTTTTATACAACTTGTCTGTTTTACCGCGTAGAGCTAAGCAGTCAATATTATTGTTGTTAGATGCACTCGTACTGCCGTGCCTTTTTTTGTTGGTGTATGCAATTCGTTTGGAAGATTTTTCCATGCGCATTGTTCATGACTTGAGTTTTTATCCCTTGCTGATTGCGGGGCTTTGCCTCGTGGTGTTGATCAGCTGTGGGATTTATCGAACGGTTGTCCGCGCGTTTGATGAAAGTTTTTTGCAGGACTTGATTTTTGGGGTTCTTGTCATCGTCGTGCTGCTGTTTGCCATTTCCTTTTCTAAAGTATTGTTTATACCGCATAGTGTTCCGTTCTTTTTTGGGTTTTTAGTGTTTCTTTGGGTGTGGTGGACGCGCTCAATGATTCGTTGGTTAGTCCGACGCGTTTTTCAATCTGAAAATGGCAGTCGCCGTGTGGCGATTTACGGTGCGGGTAATGCAGGGCGTCAATTATTGGCGGCGTTACGTGCATCCCATGAATATCGTGCAGTCGTTTTCTTTGATGATAGTACGAGTTTGATGTACACCTCGGTGCTCGGCCTCAAAGTATATGCAGGGTGTAATTTCGAATCGGTCTATAAAAAATTCAATTTAGATGAAGTGTTGATTGCGTTGCCATCTGCAAGTCGTGCGCGTCAAAGGGAAATCGTAGAACTGTTGGAGCCGTTTAAGATTCCTGTTCGAACATTGCCGGGTCTCATGGATTTGGTCGGTGGCCAAATTTCAATTTCGGATATCCGAGAAATTGATATTGTTGATTTATTAGGTCGCGATTTAGTGCCGCCAATCAATCAATTGCTGTTCAAAAATATTGAAAACAAAGTGGTTTTGGTCACGGGTGCGGGTGGTTCTATCGGCAGTGAATTATGTCGCCAGATTATTCGTCTACGACCAAAATGCTTAATCTTACTTGAACAAAGTGAGTATGCGCTGTACGCGATTGAGCAGGAACTGAGGGCGTTTTCGAATGTGCCTTTAGTGGTTGTGATCGGGAGCGTGCTGAAAGAAAATCGCATGAAATCATTGATGTCCAGCTACGGCGTGCAGACGGTGTATCATGCTGCGGCTTACAAGCACGTTCCTTTGGTTGAAGTGAATCCGTTTGAAGGCATTATCAATAATACAATCGGTACAGCTCGTTGCGCAAATGCTGCGCTGGCAACGGGTGTCGAAACATTTGTGTTGATTTCGACTGATAAAGCGGTACGTCCGACCAATATCATGGGCGCGACCAAGCGTCTTGCTGAGCTGGTGTGTCAGGCATTGGCAACTCATCCAGACAGTAAAACCCAGTTCAGTATGGTGCGCTTTGGCAATGTCTTAGGGTCGTCGGGTTCTGTGATTCCGTTGTTCAAAAAGCAGTTGGCCAAAGGCGGCCCGTTGACGGTGACTGATCCAGAAATGACGCGTTATTTTATGACGATTCCAGAAGCCGCGCAGTTGGTACTGCAAGCAGGGGCGATGGGAACGGGTGGTGATGTGTTCTTGTTGGATATGGGCGAGCCGGTCAAAATCGTCGATTTAGCCAGAAAAATGATTCTTCTCAGTGGTTTGAGTGTCAATGATGCCCAGAACTGTAAAGGCGATATTGAGATTCAATATACCGGTTTAAGACCGGGTGAAAAACTGTATGAAGAGTTGCTGATTGATGTCGATTTGGTTGAGAAAACCCAACACAGTCTCATCATGCGTTCTAAGGAAAAGTTTTTCCCACTCGAAGAAACTGAAGCCATGCTCAATAATATGATTGAGGCATCGAGAGATTATGATATTGATCGTGCTGTGGCTCAGATTGAAAAATATGTCGATGGTTATAAACGAAGTAACTTGTTTTCTTAATAAGTGCTCTTAAAATAAAAAGGCTGCTCATCATCGAGGCAGCCTTTTTTTGAAGTGTGTCCCGTCCTAAAATAGATTGACACATAGGAGACCTATGATGGCAACTGTAG